>JACMRQ010000506.1 GCA_014376355.1 Arcicella sp.
CTAAAATCTCCTTCATATTTCGATATTGCTCGTGAACTTCAAAAGTGGCTTTTGAGTTATGATAATTTCGCAAAACATTGTTCATGATTTCACTTAAAACCAATTCGTGAGCGTGAAGTTTTTCAACGGTAAAATCTCTGATAATAAACTCAACCGTAGCCATTTCAACCATACCATTAATATTGGTAGGATGAATAAATCCTTCCATTCCTTCGGTAGTTTCGGGGGAAAGAGTATTTTTAGGTAATTTTGCCACAATCTCTGAAGCAATCTTTAAGGCACTTTCCATACGTCCTTTCGCAAATCCTGGGTGCTGACTTACGCCCGTAATAGTAATTTTTACTGAATCTGCGGAAAATGTTTCATCTTCCAAAGAACCCAGCGTTTCGCCGTCAATGGTATAAGCGAAATCTGCTCCTAATTTCTTTAAATCGACGGCCTGTGTCCCTCGACCAATTTCTTCATCGGGCGTAAAAAGTATTTTGATTTTACCGTGTTTAATGTCTGGATTATTGACCAAATAATAAGCAGCATCCATAATTTCCGCAACTCCCGCTTTGTTATCAGCTCCTAAAAGCGTAGTTCCACTGGCAGTAATGATGTCGTTTCCGATTTGATGAGCCAAGTCTTCGTGTTCCAAAAATCTAATAATCTGGGAATTATCATCTGGTAAAACCAAATTTTGCCCTTGATAATTTTTGTGAATAATTGGTTTTACATTCGCACCCGTACAATCAGGCGAAGTATCTACATGCGAACAGAAACAAATCGTTGGGATATTTTTCGTTGAATTACTTTGAATGGTGGCATAAACGTAGCCAAATTCATCTAAATGAGCATCTGCAATTCCCATATCAATTAGTTCCTCAACCAAAATTCTACTCAAGTTTATCTGTTTTTCAGTAGAAGGTTGCGACTCAGAATAGGGGTCTGACTGTGTATCAATCTGAACGTATTTTAAGAAGCGTTCGGAAACAGTATTTTTATAGTTTTTGAGCATTGAATTATCTATTTAATTTTCCTAACAAGAAATCATTTACATTTATTGACAAAGGTAACAATCCTTTAAAGTTTCATGTTTATCTTGCACCAAGATTTATAAAATAAAGGTTTTGATTCTTTAAAAATAGAATAATATCAATATCTAAATTAAATTTGCCAAGAAAAAACTATTCAATAAACCACATTATTTTTTTTCTTCTATCTTCGTATCAACAAAATAAAACCATATTTTTTAAAGAATAAAGCCAAATAATATATAGGTTATGTCAGAATTTGCAGAATTATCATTAGGTGATAAAAAATATCAATTTCCAGTAATTACAGGAAGTGAAGATGAAAAAGCAATTGATATTGCTAAACTTCGTGATGAAACGGGGCATATCACCATTGACTCAGGTTATAAAAATACGGGAGCTACCAAAAGTGCTATTACATTTTTGGATGGTGAACTAGGAATTCTTCGTTATAGAGGATATTCAATCGAAGAATTGGCGGAGAAAGCTTCTTTCTTGGAAGTTGCTTATCTTTTGATTTACGGTGAATTACCAACTTCGGAACAGTACACCGAGTTTGAAAATGAAATCAAAATGCACACCATCGTTAATGAGGATATGCGTAAGATTTTTGAAGGTTTTCCCGTTAATGCTCACCCAATGGGTGTTTTATCGGCGATGGTTTGTGCGATGTCTGCTTTTTATACGGGTGAAAAATCTGGCTCTGACGAATTGAACATCATTCGTTTAATGGCAAAAATGCCTTCAATGGCAACTTGGTCGTATAAAAAATCACAAGGACATCCCATTAATTATCCAAATAATTCATTGGACTATTGTTCGAATTTTTTGAATATGATGTTTGCTTTGCCAGTAGAATCTTATCAAGTTAATCCAGTAGTTTCTGCGGCATTGAATAAATTATTAATTCTCCACGCCGACCATGAACAAAATTGTTCAACTTCAACAGTTCGTTTGGTAGGTTCTTCGCAAGCAAGCCTTTACGCTTCCATTTCTGCGGGTATCAATGCTCTTTCTGGTCCACTGCACGGTGGTGCAAATCAAGAAGTAATAGAAATGTTGGAAGAAATCAAAGCTGATGGTGGCGATACTTCAAAATACATTGCTATGGCAAAAGACAAAACATCTGGTTTCAGATTGATGGGCTTTGGTCATAGAGTTTATAAGAATTTTGACCCGAGAGCAAGAATTATCAAAAAAGCGGCTGACGATGTTTTGGCAGCCTTAGGAATCAACGACCCAATCTTGAAAATTGCAGCAGAATTAGAAGCAGCAGCTTTAAGTGATGAATATTTTGTGGCTCGTAAATTATATCCAAACGTAGATTTCTATTCTGGAATTATATACCGTGCATTGGGAATTCCGACGGATATGTTTACTGTAATGTTTGCCATCGGTCGTTTGCCAGGTTGGATTGCTCAGTGGAAAGAAATGAAAGCTAATAAAGAGCCAATCGGTCGCCCACGTCAAGTATATGTGGGTGCAACTGAACGTTCGTATGTAACTATTTCAGAAAGGGCATAGATAGCTTTAAATTTTAATATAATGACAAAAGGTACTTCAAATAAGTACCTTTTGTCATTATAAGTATTCAGAACAAATTAAATGGTAATCAAATTTCAGATGGATTTATCAATCATCCAAAGACTGATAAATCAACTGTCTGAAAAGATTATTCAAATTGTCTCCTTTGGTTTGTTGGGTCTGCTTCATAATTATGCCAATAATTTTTTCTTTAGGGTCAGCAAAATAATTTGTGTTAAAATATCCTCCCCACGTGAAGGTTCCTTCGCTACCAATTCCACCTTTGTCTTGTCCGTTTGCTCTCAAAACACTGTAAGCTAATCCGAAGAAACTGTCGCCTTTTTCTCCCCCAAAAAGTGTTTCGGTTTGGTTCGAGAGAATGGCATCAATTGTGGTGCGACTCAAAAATCTTTTACCACCTAATTCTCCGCCATTCAAATACATTTGAAGGAAAGTTGCGTAATCTTTTGCAGTACTCGAAAGCCCTGCACCACCAGAAAAGAAGGTTTTTGCTCCTTTAATTGGATAATCGGTATCATAAAAAGTTACGGGGAATTTCTCCCATTGACCCTCTTTATTAGGACGTTGAACCGATACTAAACGAGAAGCTTTATTGTCGGGTAAATAAAAGTACGTATCCGTCATTGCCAAAGGTTCAAATATTTTCTTGCGTAAAAATTCATCGAAAGGCATTCCTGAAACTACTTCAATAAAATAGCCCAAAACATCCAACCCTTCTGAATAAGTATATTTTTCACCAGGATTATGGTGAAGTGGAAGTTTTGCCAATTTCTTTACACTCTCGCCAATTTTTATGGATTCAGTCGTAAATAAATCCGTAATTCCAGCCTTTTTATACATCGCTTTAAAACGTTCATCACCGTCAATTGCTCCATAGCCCAAACCCGAAGTATGGCTGAGGAGGTGTCGAATAGTAATTTCTTTATTGGCAGGCTCTGTTGTGTAGGTACTGTCTTTGAAAGTAAAAGATTTAACTAAAGTTGGGTTCTTGAATTCGGGGATATATTTTGAGATTGGGTCGTCTAATTGAAACTTTCCTTCTTCCCAAAGCATCATCACGGCAGTCGAAGTAATTGCTTTACTCATAGACGCAATTCTGAAAATATCATCTTTTTTCAAAACTCTATTGCTTTGATTATCAGCCATTCCAAATGCTTTATGGTAAATAATTTTTCCGTTTCGAATCACGATGGCAGCAACACCAGGAACTTCTTTATTATTGACTGAATTCTGAAAAATATTGTCCATTCGAGCAATGCGTTCGCTGGACATACCCACGCTTTCGGGAGAACCATCAGCCAATTGAGGAGAATTTTTGGAGGATTTTGTTTGTGAAAATCCTTCAAAACAAAAGAAGAAGGATAGTAATAAAATTTTAATCTTCATTTTTATAGTGTTTGTTTTGGGTAAAAATTATGAGTTAAGATTCTTTTGTTTGCTTTTAGCAATCTTCAATACTCGGTTAAAACCATTTATTTGTATGGAAATACTTATTATTTCTTTAAAAACTTATCAAAAAACTCCGCTGAGGCTTTATAAGCATTTACCCAATTTTTGTGCAATAAAAATCCATGTACTTCATCTGGGAAAACAAGTTGCTCGAAATAGACATTATTTTTCCGCAAAGCCTCTGCTAAAATAACTGATTCATTGAAAGGAACATTCCGGTCATCGTCTCCGTGAATCAGTAAAACAGGTGATTTCCAAGTATTCACGAAATTCATTGGCGATGATTGATAAGCAATTTTTGCCCACTCAATTCGCTTGCTTGCATCATAAGATGGAATGAAATTTTTAGTGGTAGTATTCCAATCATGTACACCGTGAATATCCACTCCAACAGCGAATAAATCAGAAGCTTTTGCTAAACCCAAAGCCGTTAAATATCCGCCATAAGAACCTCCCCAAAGTCCAATTTTTGAACCATCCACATCTTCTCGATTTTTGAGAAATAATCCCGCTCCAACCACATCATTATATTCACTCGCTCCTGTGGCTCCGTAGTTTAAGGCTTCCCTAAATTCTAACCCATAACCGATTCCTGAACGGTAATTTACCGCCAAAACTACATAGCCCTGACTCGCCAAATATTGGTTCATGGCGTAGGCTTTGTGGTAATAATCACTGTAATTAAAACCCAATAACATTTGCCGCCTTGAACCTCCGTGAAAGAAAATTGCAGCGGGGTGTTTGTCACCAACTTTATGGTTTTTAGGTAAAAATAATTGTGCAGGTATTTTCATGCCATCCGTTGCTGTTAATGTAACGGCTTGTGGTTGAACTAATTGAGAGGATGGAAAATCATTAGAAATCATTTCGGAAGTAAAATCTTTCATTTTACCATCTGCTTGTATGATGCACGGACGAGCAGGTGTACGAGCATCGGAGTGTAAGCAAAATATTTGACCATTAGACGTTTGCACGGGCGACCATTCAATGCCTTGTCCCCTTGTTATTTGTTTTGCAACACCTCCAGACGGAGAAATTTGCCAAATATGTCGGCGGTCGATATCGCCTATATTTGCATTGTAAATGATTGATTTTTTATCCACAGACAGCGCAGCATATTCTACTTCGCCATCGTTTGGCGTTAGTAATTTTGCTTCACCACCATTGGCAGAAATATTGTAAAGATGATGCCAACCATCACCTTCATAACCAAATAGTAGATTATTATCATCCGTCCAAAATAGTCTATTTTCTGACACTAAACCATTCTCAAAAAAAGCACTTCCACGCCCTAATTTTGCCTTCCAAACCTCACGACCTTTACCAGTTTGTACGTTCACTATTCTAATTGACCACGGATTACTCTCACGTTCTGGACCAAATATTAAGGCATCTTTTGAAAATGGTTTTCTAAGAAAAGCCAATGATTTTCCATCGGGCGACCATACTGGGTCAATATCACCATCTACACTGGCATCTAAAAATTTGATGGTTTTCGTCGCAACTTCGCAAACTCCCACAAAACTATGGTCGCCTCGACTACTAACGAAGACAATTTGTGAACCATCGGGTGACCAACTGAGAGAGTTTTGTGAACCACGAGATTGAAATAGTTTCTTTCCTACGGATTTTGCACTATCTAATCTGATTGTAAAAATCTGATTACCAGATAAATATGCCAATGTCTCACCTTTTGGAGAAATCTTAGGATACGTTCCATTAACTAATTTTCTAAGATTTTTACCGTCTGCTCCAATGATAAAAATAGCCCGTTCAACTCCTTCTTGCAGTTGAATAGGATTTGGAATTTCTCCCGCTGAATTATTTGCTCCTCCTCGAATAAAAACGATAGAATTTCCATCCGGCGTGAAGGTTAAACTATTGATTTCTTGACCATTATCGCCTTCATAATTGGTAATTTTTATGGGCTTAAAATCAGGAGATTCTGCCGTGAAAATATTTCGAGAACCTTGTTGATTAAATACCCAAGCCACTTTATTACCAATAGGTGAGGCTTTGAGTTCTGTGGGAAATGGAGCGGATAAAACTTGTTCGATTGAAAATTGAGCGAAGGTTTTCACCGTGAAAATTAAGAGAAAAAGAATGAGATAATATTTTTTCATGAGTATTTTGGGTTAAAATAAATATTTTGTGGTACCAACAAGTTAGATATGCAAATTATGAAAGTAAATTAATACAAATACTCAAATCCCCAAACTCTTTTTAAATTGATTTGTTAATTTTATACAATAACAAAATAAAAAATATGGTAATCATCATTGGAGCGGGCATTGCGGGCTTAACTTGTGCAAAATATTTGAAAGACCGAGGAATTCAATCATTAATTTTAGAAGCGTCCGACGGTGTGGGTGGGCGTGTTAAGACGGATGTATATGAAGGCTTTTTGTTAGATAGAGGCTTTCAGATTTTACTGACGGCATATCCCGAAGCTCAACGTTTATTAGACTACAAATCCCTTGACTTAAAGGCTTTTAAGTCGGGAGCTGTGATTCGAGATACTCAAAGAAATGATTTCTCCGTAATGGCAAATCCCTTTAAAGAACCCTCAAAAATATGGTCTTCTCTCACTTCAAATGTGGGAACTTTAGCAGATAAATTACGAGTACTCCGATTGATTTTTGAAACATACAATGTGCAGGAAGAAGTATTTGAAAATCAGGAAATTTCAACCATTGAGTATTTGCAAAATTATGGATTTTCAGATAATATGATTCAACAGTTTTTTAAACCCTTTTTTGGCGGAGTTTTCTTGGAAAATGAACTCTCGACTTCGGCTAATTTCTTCAAATATATTTTCGGAAAATTCTATGAAGGAGATACCGTTATTCCCGCAAACGGCATTGAACAAATTCCAAAACAACTTATGAAAATGTTGTATATTGGCACGGTAAAATTGAATACAAAAGTAGTCAAGATTGAAGGAAATAGGGTTTATTTGGAAAATGGGGATAGATTATACGGGGAGAAAATCGTGTTAGCAACGGATGGTTTTCAAGCAAATAAGTTACTGGGAAAAACTTCGGCGAAAA
>JACMRQ010000507.1 GCA_014376355.1 Arcicella sp.
ACGGAAAAGCGGTGGGAAGTATTGATAATATTGAAAAAAACAAGGCAACTGTAAATTATGGGGTGTTTACTTCTAAAGTAAGTTTGGATCTTTTGGAATTGGTGGAAGCAGTCAAGAAATAGTGATCACGTCATTGCTAGGAACGAAGCAATCACATTACGAGATCACCAAGATTGAGCAACTTAGTGAGATTGCTTCGTTCCTTGCAATGACATGACAAAACTAAAAACGATGAAACTTGGATTCATTTATATCATCACTAATCAATATAAAACTGCAGTTAATTCTGGGGTGACTTGCAATCTTCGAAAAAAAATTATCAATATTTCGTTAGTTTTTAAGCTGCGATTTTACCGTAATTCAAGAGCTTTTGGATTATTATTTTATTTTTATGCCTGTTCGGGTTAATCCCGAACCTGCTTATAATTGTTTTAATTATTAACTCGTTGTTGCATTGAATTTTATAGTCTGAGATCGAAAAAGGCTTTTTATGATTATTCTTATCTTAGAACCAATCGATCTTTGCTAAATTGACAACGGTTAAAAAGGTATTTATATGGAAATTGATTTTGTTTTCACTCCTAGCTTTACAGGTATTAATTCCTATAAATTGCTTTGCATCTCTGAAAAGAAATTCTATCTACAATCTAGCTTTGTAAAACGTAAGTATTTCTAAGCTTTCTTGTTTCATATTGGATGAAAAATATATTTTGTACCGATTATATACGCAATATAGTCCGAGAAAGATACTATTTTCACACTATATCGGCCTTACACCATAAACTATTGGACTATTTTACAAATATTATTGGTATTAGTTGCTTTTATTTTGTCTCCATTACAATTTAAATATTGCACAACAGCTATTTTAATTTTCTTTATAATGGCTTGCTGCTAAGACATATTGAGAAAGTTTTTTGCCTTCAGCAGCATTTTTTGTTATCAAACTAGCATAGTAAACCAAAAGCGTCACCCAAGGATTCCAAATCTTCTTTAGTAGGAGTTTGATACGCATCAAGATGACATGCGGTAGTGAGAATCGGGTCAATAGCAGCAAAGCCTGCCACTTCTAAACCCCATTTTGATTTCCCTGCAACTCCAGACCAATAATAAACAACACGGTGTGTTTTGCTTACTGATTTTGACAGATAAGAAGGGTCGAATCCTATTATGACTTCCTTTGTAATTACCTTCACCAAGTTTTTATTAAACTCGAAAAAATCAAATTTCTCCTGAAATTAAAGGAGATACATACATTCTAAATATTCTCCAAATCTTTCCAATTGAAGAAAATTAATTGCTTCGCCAGTTCGAGCAGTGCTCTCGGGTCTACCTTTGATGTTCAAAAATGACATAAAGACATTCTTAATGAATTTCTTTTTTGATTTATTTAAACCAACAAACAATTTATTGCTCAATATATTGATATTCAATGATTTCAAAATATAACTTGCTTGTGGGTTCAAAATAATAAAATTACAAAATAATCTTATTAATTTCCAAAAATTCACGGGTTTAGCCTAATTTTTTAACAGTTAATTTACTGAAATCTAAATGATTATTTATAAAACAACCGAAGTGTTGTATTATAGAATCAAAAATATTTAAAACCATATAGAATCATAAATTTTGTTATCTAATAAAAAGTAAGCTACGTTTTTAGATAGAATTCATAGTTTTACTATGTTCGTCTTTTTATTTTCAATATTGGCTTTAAATCTATGTGGTTAAAAAAATGTA
>JACMRQ010000508.1 GCA_014376355.1 Arcicella sp.
TAGGATGCCAATAATATCATCAATTAAAGCCATTATTTAGTCCTATTAATTAAATTTCCAACTACATGATATTTATCACAGTAACATTTAAAAACATTTTCTTTTTCCATTATTTTAAAAGAAAATCCTTTGATATTTCCTTCTTGCGTAAATAAATATCCATCGTAAATTTTACATTTTCGAGATTCAAACTCAGAGTCTCCCCTACCCTTCCCATCATGTTGAGATATGATAACTCTATAAGGATATTCATCGTCATTGTTCAATAAAATGTCCACATAGTTATAAGTTCCATCACTCAATAAATCGTGACCTTTCCAATGTCCTAAATATTTTTCATCCTCCCTTTTCGATTTTTCGGTACAAGAAAATAGTAAAATAAATACTGCAAAAACTACAAATAGATTTTTCATAATTGATTATTTTGGAACGTTATAAGTTTTACCATATTTAGCAAAAATGGCTTTCATTGCATCGTACATCATATCCCTACGCATATCAGAATAGGTTTGTGAAAAATTACCTGCAATCATTTGGTCGTCTATAAATTTTTGCCTGAGTGCTTCTTGCTGGTCATTATAATTATTGACTTCGATATGACAGGACTCCGCACGAGCCAATAATGCTTGATAATCTGGATTTGATTCAATATCATCAAATTTTTCAGCTAATGTTTTAGCCAAATCTTCCATCGCTCGACACCGTGAGTCAGTTCGCTTAGGATAAGTTAAAGCTGCCCCAACAGCGAATTCAGACCTTTTCAATTTCTCTAAACCTTGTACATAATTATTAACCCGAGCAGTCTCTTTGGAAACATCCTCAGCAATGGCTAATCTAATGCCTTTTTCTTTTTCTAAATCGACATTTTGGAATTTATCGGCTGCAAAAGCATCATCTAACATTTTAGAAAAATCTTTGGCAACTTTGGTATTAATCGTATTAATCGTTCTACCTGCGGAAGCGTATAATCTTGCCGTAGAAGCTCTATCCGCTTGATTTCTTGCTCTCTTTCTTGATACCATTTGATAGTAACTGAATATGCCACTCAATTCATTATCTACTTTTGAAATTCTTTCATAAGCCTGATTTAATAAATCCAAACGTCCTGCATCATCCATCGTTGTACCATTTGTCTGAATAACGTTCGATAAATCTTTGACTGCCAATTCGACTTCATCCGCCATAACTTCAAATCTTTTGCTGATACTCTTGTACTCAAAGTCCAAAATATGAGCATCACTCGCCAAAGTGGTTGAAATTGTATTAACCTTACCAATAACGGTAGCTGACTTTTTGGCAATTTCAATTCCTCTACCTGCCTGTCTAACTACTTTTGAAATTTGTTCCAACTTCTTCACCCCTTCTACTAAATCCCCAAAACTGGCTCCCTGCAAGTATTTGATTGCACTGGTAATAACTGTATGTGGTACGTCAAATACAGCAAATTGACCATTGACATTTGTTGGAACAAGAGCAAACGAAAAAAATATGGTGATAACTACCCAACAGCCATGCAGACCGACACGTTTAAATGTTTTCATGTTGTTAATTGTTTTATATGATAAATTGCTAATACGCTAAACCTTAATTCTTTCCCCTCGTGCAAAGGCTTTTACACCTCTGGTCGTTGAACCCATTTTTTGAGATAACTCATTAATCTGTTCTACGTCTGTTTTATCTGTGGTAAATAAAGCGTGAAAAGTTGCTGATACTTCGATACCATACACTTTTGCATAATCGCCCATGATTACACACATTTCTCGATAATTCCTTGAGTCATCCAACGTTCTACCAACACTTAGTACCTGCATACATTGATTATCAGAAAGCCCAAAAACTTGTTGTACTTCTCCAAAACGATTAGCGTATTTTCTTTGGTCGAGTAGAAATTTTGTATCGGCATTATTGATGATGGCATCTTTTACAAACTGATTACCTACCAAATCATCAATCTCCTGAGTTACAACTCCCATCGCTCCATTATGCTTTCTTACCGTCTTAAATGCCCACAATAAGAATCCTGCAAAAGCTGGTTTTGAAAGTGCTTTCCACGCTTCTTCAATGACCAAAGTCTTAATTAAATTATGTCCTTTAATGGTCATAAGTTTTCTAATGTAGGTCGTCATAATCATGATAGTTACGACAGGGAAAAGTACAGGATGGTCTTTGATGTTATCTAACTCAAATACGACAAAAGGCAGTTCTACTAAATCAATATTGGTGCGTGAATTAAGCAGATAACCATAAGTTCCATCTTTGTAATACACTTTAAGCACATACAGGAAATTATCTAAATCAAAATCCTTTTCACGCCCACCGTCCTGTTTAAATAGTTCAGTATAATGCTCTTTCGCAAATTCATAAAAATTGTCAAAACAGGGAAAGAGAGCACTTATTCCTAATTTCCTTAAATGCTCATAGTAGTAATGAACCATGTTTGACACCGAAGTTTCTTCGGATTTAGCAATTTCGATTGCTTCTTTATTTGATTTCCAAAGACTAATCAATAATTCGGCAATGGATTGCTCTGTTTCAGAATCCGTAATATTATTTTTGAAAAAAAAGGGGTTGAATGATAAAGGGTTATTGGCTTCAAAAGTGATATAACGCCCTCCCATATACTGACATAAACGTTTGTAAGAATTACCCACATCTACAATAACTGCATGAAAACCACTATTCAACATATAGTACATCATGTTATTGGTCATAAATGATTTACCCGAACCAGAAGGACCAACAATTAAGAAATTACGATTGGCAATTAAATTCATTTTCATTCCATCAATGAATGGATCAAACATGATAGGTTTTCCGAAACGGTCAATTAAACGAATACCATAAGGAGACAAGGGATTGTCTTTGTAGTTCTCTTCAAAAGTCATTAAACTCACCGCTTCTTCTACGAAAACGGTTGATAGATTATCTAAGCCAATTTCAGCCATATTTCCCCCTAAACAACTCCAAAACAACGTTTCAGCATCGTAAATCGCTTGTCTTGGCGTAAATCCCAAATCCGAGAGAGCCGCCGCAATATTTGAACGATTTTCATCTACAATATCAAGGTCTTTATCCCATGTCAGTATGTTATAATGGACAGAAACTGGTTTTCGCCCATTTACTTTCATTTCAGTCATGAATGAATCCTTGAACAAAATACTGGCTTCATTTTCTTTGGAAATAGCAGCAAATGATTGATGTCTTTTGTTTTCAGCCGTTAATCTATTGGTTAGAGCATCGCCATTTTCTATAATCATTACCTGATTGTAGATATGATTGAAGGGTAATAAAATCCCTAACGGAGAAGCAAAGCTCAAAGGCATAGAATGGGCATCCGAAGAAAATGGAGCGTAAGTAGAATTTGAAACTACTTCTTGCGGAAAATCTTGTAAATCATTGATTGAATACGTGTAGGTATGATTGTTACCAACTTTAAATGTTCCTTGCTTATCTCCAATTGTAATGTCTCCTAATGTATTATCTCCCAGATTTAGAGTAAAATACTGTTGATAATATCCTTTCTCTCCTGCCAAATCCTCGTAAGTCATGGTTTTAAGAGAGAGAAATTTAGAGTTATTAAGAATAGAAGTGAATTGCTTTAATATGTCAATGAATTGAGTCCAAGTAGATTTATCTAAAACTTGTTTTGGAACTAATTGTCTTTTTAAAATAGAAGAGTTGAGACTACTTCTTTTTTTTACATCTGCCGAAGGAAGTGTAATAAAAAGATAGCATTTTTGAGTCATAAATGGTCGTTCCGAAAAGTGTTGCTCATTATCAATCCCTAAACGATCCATCGTAGCATAACGCTCTGCATCGGGATTAAAAACGTATATATCCTCAAAATACCAATCTTGTTTATGCAAAATGTAACCGACAGGAAGTACCCTAATTGCTTTTACAAAAGTATCGTGAATGGCATTATAACTATCACTTGATAAGGTAAATACCTCTGGTAAAGTAACTTCAAAAGCAATCGTTAAATCAGCATTTTTCGATACAATGATATTGAATTTTGGGTCAATACTACTGTCTATTGAAAGGATAGGAAAGATGTCTTTTATATTTTTTATTTTACGTGGATTTATCATTTTCTTACCTGACTGATAATATTTTTAAAACTTGTTTTACGAAAAATCACTTTGGGTTTTGCAGCAGCGATGGGAAGTTTTTCAGTCCCCCACCGTCCATTTTTTTTGTATTCATGGGTTGGATAAACGTAGGCAAAAGCTAAACCTATGAATAAGAGAGCAATATTTACCAAAGCAGGTGAACCAATCATAAATAATAAAATGGTGAAAAATATAGTACCTACCGCTATTCCAATTGAATAATACAAGTATTTTCCCCTTAATCCGTAAAGTTCAATTTCTGAATCTACGCCCCTAAATATTTGGTATCTTTTCATAAAAATGGATTAATACGTTCCCGTTCTAAGTAAAAAAATGATGTAGCCAATGGAAAATAGAAATAAAATTGAGCCAAACCACCTCAAACTAAATTCATACAAATCATCCTGCCCTTTCATATATTTATTGTAAAGTCGAATGAATCCAATTAATACGATTAATCCAGAAATGTACATTCCATAAATCCATACGTCATTTCCGAATTCTATGAATATGCCAGGACTTAGATAATTTCCACTATTGAAGGTTCGAGCAAACAAAAAATAAGCTGCTAAGGAATACACTGAATATCCTAAAAATAGCCCACCGACCCAACGTATAATGTCTGACGTTACATCTTCCCCACGATTAAATGATTGAAAAATGCGATACCCAGACAATAAACCTGCCACCCCAATTCCAACGTTCATGATTACATCAATGAACGATTTGAATTGTGATAAATCACTGGTGATTTGTAATATCAAGAAATAACGAAACATAGAATAGTGGTTAAGTACAAATTAGGTATTGAAAAAGAATTTAGAGAAAATAACATAAGCAATTGGGACGGATAAACCTGCCATAAACCACCGAACTATGTCAGAATATATGTCCTCGCCTTGTTGCCATTTAACAAAAATTCTAAAAGCTCCAACCATCCCAATTATGCTAATAATTAATAGTACAGCACGGAAATATGGGGTATATTTTGTTATGGCATTTTCACGCTCAGAAGTAAAGTTTTTTCCCTTATATGTAAAATTATTGGGGTCTGCACCACTTCCAAAAATTTGCCCTGATACATCATTAGTAGAAATGATTTGTAAACTAAATATTGAAATCAAGAATAAATAATAAATTTTTTTCATGTTTTTTTACGTTAAAATTGAGGTATAAACCTTTCATCTATACCCCAATGTCAGGATTAATTAATACCAAATACCGAACGTAAAACGGTGTTTGCAATAATTAAAAATAAGAAACTGCCGAACCAACCCACGGCAACTTTCTGTACATCTTGATCACCATTTTGCCATTTATTGTAAACCTTAAAAGCCCCAATCATCCCGACAATAGCAGCAATGATATAGATAATGATGGTTACAGGGGCAAAATATTTCTTAATCTGAACCTGTGCATCCTCAATGGCGGCTACACCTGCATCACCATTTAAAGTAGCAGATTGAGCCATTGAAGAAAATGAAACATACATCGACAGGACAAACAACCCGATTGCTCTCTCCCATCGTTCTTTTATAAAAAATTGTTTAAGCATAATGTGAAATGTGAAAAAATTAATTAATTAAATTGATAATTATCTTGATTGCTTTTGGGCAGAAATTCTAACAAGCCCAATTATAAAAACCATTACGGAAATTATATAAGCGAACATACTGATTGGACAGAAAAGCACTTTAATCTGAATTTGGGAAGTTTCAACAAAAATGAGAATGGATTGAACCATCAACGAAGAAAAAGGTGCTGCGACAAGAAGGATGCAAACTATGATTTTAGGTATTAGGGCAATTTTAATAGTTTTTAAAAATTTCATAATTGTGGTAAGAAAAGTAATAAATTCATTAGGCAGACATCAAATAGTGTTCTTTAACTATTAAGTTAGTTTTAGATGAATATTGGATTTCAATATTGGTAAGTGGTTTTGTATTAAGTAAAAACAAATCATTTTTACTGATAAAATTTTCATCGGAAGCAATTTCTTCAAAAGATGTTGCTGTGCGATAGACCATAGAGTTTTTATCTAATTTATAGACCTCCATTTGCTGTTTTTGTATTACTAATATTCTTTGATAAACCTCTTCCCCTTGTTGCTTAATATTGCTTTGTTCATCCTCACTCAACAATTCAAAATCAGCTATAAACTGTTCTAATTCCTCCATCCATTCAGCTTTTGCGAATAATTGTGGTTTTAAGCCTGATTCAATAAATATTGGTTTGACTACCTCAATTTCTTCTTCATCATAATTTCCACCCTCAATAATATCATCATCAAAATCATTAAAAAAATCACTTGCATTTGGTGGGGTGTCCTCTGGTTCAGTTTCATCCTCATTATCTGTTAATGCATTTGAATTATTAAGCTCAGTTTTAGGGTGGTTTTCCAAAATATTAGGAACAACATCCGAAGGTTTATCTCGCTGAAATTTAGTAGTCTGAGTGTCGTTCCTCTCTGGTAAATAGGTGCTTTTAATTCGTGAATCAGGAGCGGGTAGTACATTAGGATTTTTAATCAAATTTAATTTTTCATTAATTAACCTTTGCTCTTCCTCTCCTACTCCCCCATCGTTTCTCACTAATAAATCCGCTTGTCCTTTCTTCGTACCAGAAATTTCATCGTTGTCTTTGAAAAGATTTGTTCCCACGACCAACCAACCCCAAACAAAGAAGAAACAAATGCCAAAAATGAAAAAATTGGCAAAAGATATTTTTAACATCATAGCGATAATCATACTATTCGTAACTTAAAAATGATATTTTTTAATTTGTGCAAATATAAAAAAATATATTTATAATAATATAAAAATTTAATTTATATAAAATATAATAACATAAAAGTAAGGGGGCGTTCTTTAAAATTTACAATTGGGTTAAGTATTTGATTGTCAGTAGTTTGTGGCCATGAATTGATTGCTATTCTGTAATTTTGAAGTATCAAATAAATATAAACAACATGAAAACGATTAGGAATATTAAAATAATTTTTTGGCTTTCAATAGCATTTGCTTTATTTTTCACCATGTATTTGAAACAAGCGTACTTGTTTACGAAGGTTCTACATGACTACGTGGGAACACAAGCCCTCTTAGCTTCTTGGGCGTTAGCCATCATTACCGAATTTATCCGTGGGTCTTTTGCATACGCCAGTTTCTTAGCATCCGAAAAGGGATTATCTCAGACTAAAACGATTGCGATATTAGTTTCGGTGGGCATTTCTTTATTCGATTTTTGGGAAGTATATCATTATTTGGATACACAAGCTATCGCCTACACAGCTTACTTTTTTGTGAGTATAA
Organism: Arcicella sp.; assembly: GCA_014376355.1. Lineage (GTDB taxonomy): Bacteria > Bacteroidota > Bacteroidia > Cytophagales > Spirosomataceae > Arcicella. The sequence continues at coordinate 7,424 of JACMRQ010000508.1, forward strand.
CCTTGGCTTTGGAGTTAATGGGTGGAGCTATCTTACAAGAAATAAATGAAATGGGTTATAACGAATTGGAAAACACAGAAGAAAGGACGCTCGTTGAAGACAATCAAACTCAATCCTCATTAGTAGATTTAAAGGACTCATTTCAAAATGTAAATGACTTAGCTGAAATAAAGCCAACCTTGGAAAGTATGCCTAATTTTTCCAGAAAAAGCAAAAATAGAAGCGTTCAGCTTACGACTACACAATCTGTTGAACTTAGAACTACTCGTAAATCAGTCTCTCATGGAACATTGTTCTTGTTTTAAATTTATTTGGCATCTACCAAAAATAAAGAAAGCATGGGTAAAGGGTCAATATAACGCCCATTCTTCATAATACTGTAATGAAGATGATAACCAGTCGCATTACCCGTTTTTCCCATTTTCCCTAAAATAGTCCCTGTATATACAATTTGATTTAACTCAATGACTGTAAACTCTAAGTGGGCGTATATCGTTCGATAACCATAAGCATGATCCACAACGATATATATACCGTAGCCGTTTGGGTCATAAGCTATTTTTGAGATTACTCCCTGAGCTGTTGCATAAATGGGTTCTTTATGACTTATAGTAATTATATCCACGCCGCCATGAAATCTAATGTCTTTATATTTTGGGTGTACTCGGAAACCGAACCGTGAATTAATCATTGGATTATGATTGAGATTTATTGGACTGATTGTAGGAATCTTAAACCTTAAAGACGGGTCGTAGTTGAGTAGAAATGTAAAATTCTCTACTACTAAACTATTTGAGCATCCTCTGAGTGCTGCATAAAATTGTTTGTTATTTAGACTATTTTCTATTTTATAGTTTATCATTTCTTGCAATGGGTAAAGTTCTGGATTCTCAACCTCTAATGTGTCTATCTCTTCTGTAAATTCGATACTCTCTTCAAGGGTATCAATCACCACACTATTCTCCTGAGCAAGTACCCTATTATCTGTTAAAAAGAGAAAGCATAAAGAAAAAATAAAGCACTTAATCATTAATAATTTGTATTTTAATATTTATTACAAATATTAAATTTTAATTTTATATTATTATAATAATCTAAACGAATTTTATGGAATTATCACCGCAACAAAAAGAATTTATTGAAAAATATGCGACTATTTCTTATTCAGAGTCTGAAATAGAAGATATGTGTGCCTTTTATGACAAAGGAATTTTTAATGGCTTTTGCTTCAAAAAGGAAGGATGGATGAAAGATACACTTCTGGTGAACTCCGAAGCTCCACATTTTATTTTCACTCAAATCAAAAATTTTGATTTAATTAAGTCTGTTTCCGATTTAGATAGTATTGGGTATTTGATGTATATACACGAAGAATACGCAAAGATGGGATACTATTTTATCGAAGACCTATTGACCCCTATTACTGAATTGGAGAAAAAATACGGAGAGGGTTGTACGAATCCAGTCCTTTATGCTTTTGATGATTCTGACACGATTGAAGGAGAACAGTTTCCTAAATTTCTGCCTGAAATTTACTATGAAATGGTTATCGTCCAGCAAAAATACGATGAGTGGAATGCTTTACCATCAAAGGATAGAGACGGCTTTTTTTACGATTTTGAACAAAAGTTGAAGTTGCATGAAAAAGATTCAACTTTTGATTTAGCTAAGGATAGAGAACTTTATCCTATTACCCAATAATCTCACTTAGTACCTTAATTAATAATGAATTATAGAAACGAATTTGAATTACAGAAAGTCGTCAAAGCTCTAAATGATGGAAATGTTGATTATATGATTTTTGGAAATTATGCCATGAAAACCTACGACTCTGCCAAAAAAGTTGATGCTTTGTATGTATGGGTTAATCCAGAAAAAGAAAACTTAATTAAGCTGGATAAGGCTTTAACAGAGGCTAATATTTTGCATGGTCAGATTAATGCGGATAAAATTGTTGCTTCATCCATTGAAAATCCAGTAAAAGCCGAATCCATTAGCTTTGCCATTAACACCAAGACGGGACTAAAAACTGTTTTTACCAATACACCCTACGGTTTAAAAACCTCCGATTTTAAAGCCTATTACGATAAGGTAGAAACTGTTATTTCACCTGCATTCCAAAGCCTTGACAATGACAAAATTGTTTTAAATGGCAAGCTAAAACACAAACAATTAAATGCCGAAGGTCTTTCCAAAAATGCTCGTATTGCTGTAAAATACGGTCAATACTCACAAAATGATCAAATTCTTTTACAAGATACGCTCGAAAAACAAGGATTTGGTAATCAACTAAATCTTGATAAAACTCCTTTTGCCGATTATAATAAAGCGATTGATAAATTAGATTTTGAATCTGTTTTGGAAAACTACGGGTTCTTTGAACGAGCTGATAAGACCTCTAAACAGTGGAGAGTATGGCAAAATGAAGATGCAAAGTTGGCTGTTTTGAATGGTCAAAAAGGAGGAGTTAGTGTAAAATTTGGGTTTGATTTAACGGGAGCATTATCTTCTCGTAGGTCAAATTCATATCGTGGAGAACTCTTTGATGTCGTTCAGCTAATTGACTTTATGGAAGGCGGAAATTTGAGGGCTAAGAATGAGAAGGTTAATTCCTTAATGGGAGATACCAATTTTTTATTCAAATCGGAAAACCATAGAGTCACTAAACCCATGCGTACTATCAAATTGGACGATTTGAACGATAAAGTAGTAGCAAGGTTGAGAGAGGTGAATTTGATAGAAGAACATACCCTTAAACCACTTGATAAGACCGCAATTAAGATTCTTGAAAACAGGGATGTTAGTGAGAAAATCATTAAGGAGTCTATTTTCCATAATCAGATTATTGCAGGAACAAGAGCGTTTAAGGATAATCCGAATAGTAAGAAAGACTATGTTACTTTTCCAATTAGTAATCAAAATCGTCAAATTATTTCTATCCTTCAAAGACGTACAGGTTTCAAACCTTATAAAGAAAATCCTACGGTTTTAAAACCTATTAATGAAAAATGGTTTTCGGATGCTACTCGAACAGGTGGTTTATGGAAATCTAATCTTTATTTTGAAAGTCAAAAAGATATTCGAAATGAAAAGGGCGAAATCATTATTCCACAAGGTACATTAGTCAATGTTTCTCGAAATACGGGAAATAATCAGGATGTTCAAATGGTGGGTAAAAATGAAATTTTATCCGTTTCAAAGGAACAAATGCCTAATTTGAAATTGGTAGAAGCGAATCAAATTCACATCTTTGAAGACGCTTTGGATGCTATTTCTTATCACCAATTAGTGCCATCTAATGATGTCAAAAGGATGTATTTGGCTACTTCTGGACAGCCTACGAATCCCCAATCTGAGCATATTAAAAACGTATTAAGTTATAATCCACAGGCTCAATTGGTGATTAATCCTGACAATGATCCTCCTGGTTATCGTTTTGGAATTAATCACCTTAATATCAAACACCCAAGGTTTGATGAAAGGTATGATGTGAATGTAAACGTGAAAGCTCAAATTCCTTTGGACGTAACAGCCGTTAAAGACACAAAAGATTTAGAGAAATCATTGCCCGAAGATAAACGAAATCTATCCAAAAAATATACCAACCGTTTAGAATTAGAAATTAATGCTCCTTTTGGAGAAGGACACCCCTATCGTAATCAAAAAGAAGCTGAAAAAGCAATCAATCATAAGATTGAAAAATTGATGAAAACAATTAATGGTGAAATTGATAGAAAGGATTTAGCGGAAGAAAAAACGGAGTTGAATAATGATAAAATTGGTAAAATTGAAAGGTCACAGGTGTTGTTAAATTTGGAAGGAAATGGGGTTGTAAGTAAAATAGATTTATCACTACCCAACGATAAAGAGTTTTTACGAAAAACAATTAATGGGGTAAAAGACTTAATTAACGACCAACAAATGCAACCTATTTATCGAGTGGATGCTCTCAAATATGAGAAGGATTTTAATGAACTTTTAGCTAATCGTAAGGGAAAACCATTGGAGCATTCAGATTATTCCAAAAAGCCTAAGCCAATTGAAAAGTTGGATGTCAGTAAGGTAATGATTCAAATGGAAGCGAGCAGAATTCAAGCAGAGAAGCAACAAAAGGAGATGGCCACTAAAATGGAAAAAGCTGGGGTTGGTAGCTTCGTCAAACCTGTTGTTAAAGAGAAACAAGAAATAGTTACAAAACCAAAAGTACAACAGCAACAAATGCTATAATAAATTCACATTTTCTGAACAATTAATCCAATATTTGTATGAAATTTAGCTTAAAATACGCAATATTATTTTTAATTTCTTTTAATTCAACCACTTTTGCCCAAGATGCTCTAAGCAATAAGGAAATTATCAGTCTACAGGCTTCAAAAATATCACAGGATATTATTTTAGCCAAAATCGGTTCAACAAAATGCCAATTTGATTTAACTGCCCAAGGTTTAATTGACCTGAGAGCAGGAAAGATTTCGGATAAAGTCGTAAAGCTGATGTTTGTAGCATCTCCGCCAATCGAAACTATGACGAATGATGATGTAATAAAATTATCTGATTCAAACGTTTCAACTACGATTTTGAAAGAAAAAATTAGCAAAACGGTACATAAATTTGATGTGGAATCCAATGATTTAATTAAGCTTAAAGCCGCTAAGGTTTCCGATTCAATCGTAAAAGAAATGATACTAAATCCAACGCAAGGAGTAGTCGCAAAAACTGCCATTCCTGTCAGTAGGGCTACTGTTGCAACTGCACCAGCCACACCATCAGTTTCACAAACAGGCAGTAATTCAACGCAAACGTCAAACAAAGACATTATTGTTACGACGGTTTACGAAGAAGTAAAAAATCTAAAAATAGTTGGGGATATTTCAGTGAGTGCTTCTAAGGTTTTTGGCAAGCAAGAAAAACTGAGAATTGAGGCGATTGAAAAACTCAAAAAAGATGCTGCATCCAAAGGAGCAACCCACGTGTTTATTCAGTCGGAAAATTTTGCACCAACACCCACAAATACCGTAAGCATTTCGGGAGTGGCTTATAAGAAATAGACCTAAATGGCGTTGATTCGTAATGACATTTGTATTTATTCATAAAAAAAACTGTTCAAGCGAACAGTTTTTTTTATGCTAAGGACAATTACATGGTCTTTTCTTCTTCTTTGATTTAGTCCATCTTTTAACTACTTTCATTTTTCTAACGGTATAAATCTTATTCTTAACGCTTGAAATCCTTGATTTAACAATCCCCGAAGGTGCAAATACCCCTTTTTCTTTTTCTAAGGTATCCTTTAATCTTTTTACTTCCTCCAAGTCATTTTCAAAAGGTTGTTCATCCAAATTCTTTATACTGGCTGATATATCATTCAAATTTTGAGTTTTCTTCTCCTTATTTAAGGTAACTGGAATAAATGTTCCTCTCCAAGAAGATTTAAAACTGTCAGGAATTATTCCAAGTGGTTTTCCATCTGTTTGTTGTGCCGTAGCTCCCATCTTAATTAAGATAGAAAATGTAAAAATTATAAATGCTTTTTTCATGTTCATTTACTTTTTGTTGTAACTTCGTAAATTAAATATTTATATTTTATACAAATATAAATATTTAATAAATATATATATTAAAAAAATGACAAACCACGAAAAAGAAGGCTATGAAATAGGTGTACAATTAATACTTTTGCTTTGTGTGGTACTCCACATTGCCCATCATTATTATTACGACCACTTACTATTTAAAGAACTTCTTACAACAGTTCCAAAATTTGAGCAGGGGATTAATTTTACTATAAATATGTTCAATAAAAGTTTAGGAATATTTGCCAACCCTTTTGTGAATAAAATAGTAATTATTTTTTTAATGGTTCTTCACGGGATTGGTTCTAAGGGTGTTATATCTCCTAATATTAAAAAGGAGGATATTGTAAGAATTGGTACAATTGGTTTTTTCGGATATTTGATGTCTATTGGAATACTTTATCTAACGGTAAAAGACAAAACCATTTACATTGTTATTCATAGTATTTATATTTTGATGTCCACTTTTTTTCTTTTGTACATCAATAAAGCCAGTCAATATGCAGCTCGTTTTTTTTCATTCAAAGGCAAGGACATTTTCAATGACGAAAATGAAACATTCCCACAAAATGAGCAATTAAAAGGTTTTGTAAACAAGTATAGCATTCATTTTCAAAGTAAATATTTCTATCAAAGAAAGTGGCGAATTGGCTATATCAATGTGGTTAATCCCTTTCGTTCTACACTGGTTCTTGGAAACCCAGGGTCTGGTAAATCTGTCACTATTTTGGAACCTGCTATATGGCAATCAATTTGGAAAGGATATGCCACTTACGTGTATGATTTTAAGTACCCGGATTTGACAAAACAAGCCTACAATGCTTATATTAAATCCATTAAAGAGAATTCTCAAATTTGGAAAGATGAACAGGGTGAATTTAGATTTCCAGAGTTTTATGTGATTAATTTTGATGATGTGGAATATTCCCATCGTTGTAACCCATTACACAAGGATTTCTTGAAAGAGGTGTTAGATGCAAACGAAAGTGCTTCTACTATTATGCTCAATCTCAATCGCTCATGGGCAAAGGAACAGGGTAGTTTTTTCCCCGAGTCTGCCATAAATTACACTTCGATTATTATTTGGTATTTGAGAACAGTAGCTATAAAATATGAGAAAAAATTAATAGAAGAATTAGCAAAGACAATCCCAGATGCTCAGAAAGTGGAATTATACAGACGGTTTTCTAATGTTTGTACATTTCCGCACGTAATTGAGTTAGCCGCTTATAAAAAAACCAACGCAGCTCTAATGGTATTTAGTAAATATCCTGACTTAGAAATTATGGTTAGACCCTTTATGGTTGCAGTTGAATCAGGAGCAGGACAGCAATTAGCTGGTCAGATTGCTTCGGCTCAGATTGCTATTTCAAAGCTCTCCTCCCCTACTGTCTATTGGGTAATGACGGGTGATGAATTTACGTTGGATATCAATAATCCGCTTGCTCCCAAAATACTTTGTTGTGGAAATAGCCCTGAACGTATTGCTATTTACGGAACAATATTTTCCCTTTATACTTCACGATTAATTAAGTTAATTAATAAACAAGGAAAACGACATTCAGCTTTATTTTGGGACGAATTACCAACCATGTTTATCAAGGGATTAGATTTACTGATTGCCACAGCTCGTAGTAATCGAGTGGCGACTTGGTTAGGTATTCAAGATTTCTCGCAGTTGTATAAGGATTATGGCAAAGAAGAAGCGGACGTAATCCTTGGCATTCAAGGAAATGTATTTTCTGGGCAAGTGGTTTATGAAACCGCTAATAAATTAAGCGAAAGATTTGGTAGGACTAACCAAGAAAAAGAATCAATTACTTTCTCTCAAAATGATACTTCAGTACAAGTATCACAGGAATTGCAAAATGTAATTCCTGCCTCAAAGATTTCAGAACTGGAGCAAGGTCAATTTGTTGGTATAGCATCAGGAAGCTATGGTGAGGAAACAAATTTTAAAAAATTCAATGCAAATATCCTGCTTGACCCCAATATTGGGAATGCCGATGAACCACTCCCTAAAATAAAGGATTTTAAAGTTTTGGCTGCATTAATGGGAATTGAGATTAATTCCCCTGAAGAATTAGAAAAATTTAAAGAGGATATCGTCCGTAACAATTTCTTAACAATCAAAAAAGAGGTTACAGATTTAATTGAATATGAGCAAAATATGCTTCTGACTCAAATGGAATTAGATTTTGTCAATAAAAAATTAGGAGAATAAACAACGTTTAAAGCGACCATTACTCAAAATAGTGGTCGCCTTTTTTAAGAAAATTTATCGTACTAAACTAAATGTAAGCATTTTTCAAGTAATTTTTTTTCAAAAAATATGTCCATAAATGAAATTTCATATTGGTTGAAAAATGCCATTAGTTTTAATATTGTATCTGAATTTCCTCTTACTTTTTTGAGAATATTCAGATCTTGATGTGTCATACCTGTAAATTCCAGTATTGCTTCGTTCTGCATTTTTTGCTTAAACGTGGGCTTTGACGGAATTTCAGTATTTGGGTATCTTTCCAGATACAATTTCCAAATGATTTCACAGATATTATCGTGAATTTGGGTGAGATAAAATACTTTAACTTGATCTTTGTTAAGTATCTGGTAATAGTTTTTTAGTTCCTCGTTCGTTTGATTGCTCATTATATTTAGTATTGGTTTTATTACTGTTTTTTCTTAGCAAGGCATAAAATCCTTACTATATTTTAATATATGTATATTATAAATATTTATATTTGTCTATTTATACTAAATATAATTATATGTATATTTAGTATAAATATAAATGTTAAATATTAAATTTCAATATAAATGTACATTTTAAGTGTATTTTAATTATGAGTTCAGAACTTGAAAATTTAGATAATTCTACACGAGAGGTAGATAGTCGTATCGTAGAAAATTTAAGTCCAAGTCTTATCATTGCTTCAACGGATGAAATCATTATTGAAGCATTAAAAGAAAAATCTCATGGAATGGTTTGTATAGTCTCTGAAAACGTGCAGGAACATCAATTGGCAATTGCTGAGAATAAAAGACAGCAAATCGACATTTTAACTGATAATACTACTTCAAATGATTGGCAAGCTAATTTTACTAATGTTTTTATGGATAACAGTATGGAAGCAGTCAATGGGGATTTAATGGCACTGAGTATTTTATCTAATAAAAGTTATTCAGAACAATTGTTACAAGGAAAATCTATCATTTATCAAGGTGTACAGACTGATGCTTCTGGAAAACCCAAAGCATTTACGGGTTTAAAAATGTTACAACTTACCCGTGATATTAAAAATAATACGCCTATTCTGACCTTAAAGACTCCACAAAGATATGATTTTCAGGCAGATAACAAAGGATTAACTCCCCAAAAACAGCTAACAGCAACCCTACATTTTGATGTAGCGAATGAGATTGTTGATAAACTTGAAAAATCTTTTGGGCTGAAAAGAGACTTTTCTAAGGATAAGGACTTTGAAACGCTTTTTTTACTCAGTGATAAGGAAGGGCAATCACAAATTTTACATAAATTAAGTGATAAAGAAGCCTTTATTGCCTTGAACGCAATACAGAGAATTGGGCATAAACATCTCTTGAATGATAACCAACGAAAAGAGTTTTACAAAGAATTGGAAAAAGATGGTTTTGTAGGATTCTCACATGAGATAACAACTAAAATTGGAAAGGATATTTTTCTGGAATCGAAAACCTTTCCAATGGAAAATGTACCTACAAAGTATAAAGGTGTAAAACTAACACCTTTGCAATCTTTTCAATTAGCCAAAGGAAATTCGGTTAATATTGAGGGTATTAAGGATGATAAGGTGGAAGGCATTTATACTGCTAATGTGAAATTAGATGTATTCAATGGCAAAAATATTGAACAAGATCGCAAAGTTTCAACGGAAAAATTAGATAAATCAATTGGGATGAATGCGACGGTTGAAAAAGTTGTGAATAAGGAAACAACTATTTCTGGACCTAAATTAAATTTGAGAATGTAAATTAAAATAATTTTGGATAACCACTGAGAGCATTAAAAAATATGGGCAAATGATTTTTGATGCTCTCGATGATAAAAGGGTTTTATTGCTACTCAACTGTTTTTTTCGCTATGTATTTTTTTTGTGACATTCGATACGCCGACAATTTCCCTTTCAACTGTTGGTTTTCGACATTTTTTTTCATATTACTTATTGAAAACCCATTTTGATAATAAAAAAAACCTACCCATTGCTGAGTAGGCTAACAGTAAAAAGTGTTTTCCACTCCAACTTTTCCACCGTTTTCTCACCAAGTGGACTCATTGTCCACTTGGTGAGAAAAATTAATTCATTTCCTCTAAACCCTTGTTCCAACGGTAATGAACACCGATTTGAAAAGTATTTGTCATGGGAGAAAAACTGCCAGTTGTAGTTCTGTATGAGATGTCGAAACCCACGTATGTACGATTGGGCAATTCAATTTCTTGTACACCAATTCCACCCGTTAAAATAGTTCTATCGCCTTTACTCGCAGGGTCATAAAATATTCCTGCCCGAAAGGATAGGTTTTTTTTGTGAATGTAAGTAACTCCAAATGATGTCCAGATTTCAGAAAATTCCTCGGAAAGTCCATTGGGTGCATCCCCCCAAGAGCTAAATATCGTCCCAATAGCTGTAATTTTTTCTAAGTCTTTGCCTGTTTGTGGAGTAGGGACAAGAAGTTTAGAAAATTCAAGATTAATCCCAATTTTAGAATCATCGTCCTCTTCGTCAATAGTACCTACATTCCTTTCAAAATGACCACCCAAGCGAAATAATGTTGGTTGAAAATTACGCCCAGCGTTATCGCCATAGTTCAACTTTGCCCCAATGTTATGAATAGATAAGCCAAATTGTTTATGCCATTTTTTTTGAGCTGCCATATCAGTTTCATAATACAAACCAATATCAGCATTTAAAGCACCCAAAGTTGTAACAGTTATGGGTGTAGTGTTAAGGTCTTTCAAATCACCAACATAGTAGCGACTATTAAGGTATTTAACCCCTGCTCCTATTGAAAACCTTTCTGTGAGTTTACGACTGTAAGAAGTACGAATGTTAAAATCAAATGGATTAATTGTACCCGTCATAATTCCTGTCGTACTTCTTAATTCAACTAAACCGTGTTGAAAATAAGTAAGTCCCACGTTTACTCGTGAAGACTTTTCACTATCATTTTCTTCTTTTGTTGGTTTGAATTGATACCCAATACTAAATAAATTCATATCATCGACCAAGGAAGCTCCTACCTTGATAAAATTTATATTGATTTCATTTTCGACTTTATTAAAAGCCGATGAACCAACATTGTAATAGGCTGAATAAGAATTCGTTTGCGTAACGCCCGAAAATCCTAATGCTCCCCCTACTGGATCGGGATTAATTAACAAGTATTGTAAAGCAGGATTTGGATTGCGCTTAACATTTATTTGTGCTGTACTTGTGTAATATGTCCATACAAAAATACAGAAGATAGTAAGCAACTTTTTCATCATTGATTGTTTGTGTATTTAAGCATTTTCTTCACAGTATGGTCATCATCATACATAATCTCCACGATATATTCCCCTGATGGAAGTTCTGAAATATCAATTTCATTATTCCTGATAGGCGATTGGCTCGAATCAAATAGATTTCTACCAATTAAATCCCAAATTCTCACTTGAATTGAAGAACCCAAACAAGAGTTAGAGCCTATCTTAATGATTTTTGTCGCTGGATTTGGATAAAAATATAAATCATTAATCGAAATTAGCGGTACAAAAACCTCAAATGAAGTTGATTTTCCTTTAAATGTGGTTGGAATATCTTTGAAAAAACAAGTAGCTTGACCTGTAATAAAAGTTGAATCGTTACGGGTAATTTTTCTGAATATCGGTTTTCCTCCCACTAAAACTGAATCGCCATTCCGAGGAACCGCTATTGTTATCGTGTTCCCATCGTAATATGAATTCAATGAACCCCAAAGCGTGTTGGTCTGACAAACGGATGAAATTTGGAATGGAATTTCTTCACAAATTATGTTTGGAGTAGTAATTTTGGCTAATTGGCGGCTCACGTCAATTGTAATACTTGAAGTATCAGATATACATTTGTAGAGTGATGTACAAATTGCTTTATAAGTAGTCAAATTAATGGGTTCAACTGTTACACTTTTGGTATTTGCTTTCGGGTTTATCCATGTAACTTCACCAATACAATTATCAATTTTTAGATTAACTTTTTCCCCATAAATAATTGGAAAGGTCAATTTGTCAGATTTAATAATTGGTTTGTCTGGAATAGGTTTTACCGAGACATTAACAAAAGTTGAATCTTTACACCCAGAAGTATTAATACCGACAACTTTATACGTTTTTACAAATGGTGGATTCCCCCAGGGTGTTACGATTTTTACCTCCTTAACTCCATCATAAAATTTCAAACTACTAAATTGATTTTGGTTAGCTACCAAAGTCGCTAAATCTACGAATTTTCCTAAACATACAATCGCTGAATCTACCTTCAAGTTATTTTTGGGTAATACCGTAATAAGGGTACTATCTTTTATAGTTTGTAAATCATTTAGCTTACAAGATGCAATTACTTTTACACTTGATATTGGCTTAAAAGATATAGCCAAAGGACTCTTTATTAAATCTTCATTCGTATCAGGTACAAACTTCCATGATAATTGTTCCGTTGGACAACCCTTTGACGTAATGGTAGCATAATCGCCCTTACAGATTGCCGATTTACTAATTACGAGAGATAAACTACTATTACTGACAACAAAAGTCGTGGATAAAGGCAATCCCTTGCAACCATTCGTATTTGTACACGTGGCAGTGTAATTTTGTGTTTCTAAGGGATACAATAATAGTTTTGCTCCACTCACTCCAATATTCCAATTTACTGTACCAATGCAACCTTTCATTTCCAAAGTAATAGGGTTGTTAATGGCTACCGTATCTTTAAAAGTCAATGCCTTGTTATTAAAGGTAGCTGAAATACTTAATCCTACTGGAATTGGAATTACCTTAACTTCAACGGTTGATGAATCTTTTAACGTAGGTGTTATCTGACAATACACTTTATATGTAGTTGTAATCGTAGGTTTAACATAAATACTTTTGCCTACTTTTCCATTGCTCCACGTGATTGCACCTACACAGTTGGTGAGGGAAAGTTGTGATGAATCTCCCAGACATATTTGATTGGGAGAAGCAAGTAATTTTGTATCACTACTATACACAGTTACAGTAGTTGCAGCAAAACTACCCCAACATCCATTTTTGGAACAAGAAACTTTATAAGTGTTTGTTTGCGTTGGATATACAGTGATAGTATCACTATTACTTGTTTGTTGCCTACCGTAAATTTCCCATATTTTGGTTCCGTCCTCGCACCCTTTTGCTGTCAAGAGACTCTTACTACCTTTCAAAATTGACGGATTTGAATTAAGCAAATTGAGAGTATTGGGTAAAGGAATAGCCGTAACCGTTATGGTTGCTTTGGCTTCACCCGTGGAGAAATAGCAGGTAACTTCGTAAGTGGTAGTCTGGTTAATAATGGTATAAGTCGTATTACCATTATCACCCGTACTCCATGACTTATTATTAGGACAACCTGTAACCGTTAAAGATATAGTTTCTCCCGCACAAGCAATGTCTTTTGAAGCTGTTACGGCAATATTGGGTGTGAGTGGTTTAAGTATTTTTGAATCACTCTCGCTCGTACAACCCGTTGAACTAATACACGATAATGTTATCGTTTCGGTAATTAAGGAAATTCTTGTAATCGAACTTGTTGTTTCCTTAGAAGACCAGGCGTAATTACTATTCGCACAGTTACCCGTCAATATTACACTATTTCCTAATAATGGCGTTGTGGTACTTGCCGTAATCGTTGGTTTTGAAGGCGTACCATTGACGGTTACTTTTGAAGTGGCTGCATTAGAACGTCCATTTGACGTGATACAAGTTACAGAGTAATCGGTAGTATTGGCAGGACTAACATTTATGTCTATGGTAGTTTGTCCACTATTCCATTCTACCGTACCACCACACCCCAAAGCGGTTAATTTAGTGATTTCACCTTGACAAATCGTGGCTTTACTTATACCAATGGCTGGCGTTGCTGTAATTACGTTAATTACTATTCCCGTTGAATCGCCCGTACAACCTGCCACGATACAACGAGCGTAAAATGTTCTGGTTAAATTAGGCGTTACCGAAATTGGATTACCCACTTGTCCATTGTTCCATCGAACTGCACCATTATTACAATTTGAAACAGATAAAGAGCTTGATTGTCCCAAGGTTATAGTTTTGGCAGTTGCTAATACAATTGGAGTATTTGGCGTTCGAGTAATTCCTACAATCGTAGTATCACTTTGACCAAATGTATTTAAAAATATACCTTGTAACAGTATCCATAAGACTGTTACAAGGCAATGTTTATATATTGAGAGCATACAGGTAATGCTTTAAAAATTGATTACTGATTAATTCAATTTAAATTTGATTTTTTTCGGAGCTGAATCCCCAGCCGTTGTTCTACACAAAACATTTACCGTATAGTTACTCAACGTAGTAGTTACTGTGATTGCAGGAGTAGTTTGCCCAGAGGACCATACATACGTCCCACTACAACCCGAAGCGGTTATTGTAATTGGATCGCCCTGACAGATTTGAGGAGCAGAAAAAGCTACACTTGGAATTGGAGAATCAACCGTTATTTCCTGACTTGCGGAAGGTCCAGAACAACCATTTGTAGTACAATAGGCTAAATAGGTAGTGGTTGCCGTAGGTGTAATTGTTAAACTACTTCCTGACACGCCAGTGGTGATGGGTGTTCCATCTGGTTTCGTCCATGAAATTGTACCCGAACAGTTGGAAGCGGTAATCGTGGAAGAAGCACCAGTCAATATACTTGCTGGATTTGCTACTAAGGTTGGTGCTAATGGTCGTGGTTTGACTTGCACCGTTAAATTACCTGATGCGTTAGAAGTTCCACTTCCTGTATAGGTACACGTATAAGTATAAGTAGTTGTTGAAGTTGGGCTAACCGTAATACTTCCACCAGTAGAATTATTACTCCATGTAATTGTACCTCCTGTACAAGTTGAAGGGGCTGTCAATGTGGTAGATTCATTGAAACAAATACTTGCACTTGTGGCAATAGGACTGATTAAGGATTTAAAAACGACACGAACTGAATCTTTCGCTCCTACACATCCTGCGGACGAAGTACATTGAGCAACGTAGTAACGTGTTGTCGTTGGATTGATAGTAACTGAACCACCCGTTAATCCATTATTCCAGTTTACCGTACCTATGCAATTTGTAACAGTTAGATTTACGGATTGACCTGCATAAACAGAATCTCTTGAAGCGATTGGATTAACCTTTACGGGTAAACGATTAATGGTCACATAAACGGTATCATTCACTGCTTGTGCAAAGGAAGTGGCGAACGCTCCAAACGTAAGTAATAGAGCGAAGAATAGATTTTTTTTCATTTGTTTGAATTAAAAAATATAAGATTTGAAAAAAGATAAAAATTTAATTAACGGTTAATTTAATGGGAGTTGGTAAGGATGTACCCGCAGCGTTGGTACAAGTAGCGTTATAAATAGTGGTAGCACTTGGATTAACAGAAATTGAATTACCAGTTAATCCTCCAGTCCAACTGTATGTTCCACCGACACAACCCGTAGCGGTTAAGGTTACCCCTACCCCTGCACAAACAGAAGTTGCATTTGGGGTAATCGTTGGTTTGGGAGCTTGGACTGTTACAGTTACACTTTTACCTAATGTGGTACAGCCACTCGTGTTTTCACAATAGGCGGTGTAGGTTGTGGTAATCAATGGACTTACTTGATAAACGTTCCCCGTTGTTGTAGAGGTTGGAGAACCCCAATGAATTGTACCCGAGCAACCCGAAGCTACCAGACTAATTTGATTACCTGAGTAAATAGTCGCAAGGCTTGGAGCAATTACAGGAACATTTGCAGTGGTGTGAAATTTTTGTTGAATGATAACTCCATTACTGAATTCCGCTTGTAAGGCGTAAGAACCCGTATCCGAAGGGATGAATGTAATGGGTGTTCCTACTTCTACCGCATTCGTATTGCTAAGTGTTCCGTTTCCTCCAACAATAGAATATTGAACTGTATAGGTCACAGAATCAATTTTAGTGTTATTAACTAACCACCGAACCTTGTTTCCTGTGAATTCTAATTTGTAACTTGAAGTGCTTGAAGGAGATGGATAAATGTGGTTTGGATGGTCGCCATAATTGTATTTGAAAGTACGATACGTTGAATTTTCAATAAATGCGTAGCCAACTTGGTTAATGTTAAATGTTTTCTCGCTTTCATCTATACCATTATGAATATACTCAAATGTATATTTAGGATTAGCAATGCCAGGTTTTCTATTGGAGATATAAAAATTGTCATATTGTGAAGAAATCGAACCATTGTTATTAATCGTAATGCTGCCACCATTCAAAGGACTTTCGGGTACAATGGTTAAATCATTTTCTGTAATCGGATTGCCGTTTATTTTATAAATACCTGTATTGGCAACGCTACCATCATTATTCTTGAAAGGGACAAAATTGAAATTGGCGTTAAAGTGAGCGTTAACTGGAATTTCAGTACACTGTTTTACTTCGACAGGCGTATCAAGTCGCCCCGATGGTGGAAGTGAATCCGTTGATGTAATTCCATTTCCTGTATAATTAACGCCATTAGGTACTTCAATAAAATAATTAACATCACTCACAATTCGATACGGTGATGGAGAATCACCACAATCATTTGTTACGTGAACCACATCACCTGCCTTAATAGCACCAAAGGGGTATTGAATATAGAATAAACCAAAAACTGCCACATTAACCGTATAATTGGTTAGTTCAATACCATTTACAAAAATGTGCATACTTGACTTTGTAGCACAACTACTATTGCGGATGTATAATACTCTATCAGTATAGATAATAGGTTGAAGTAATAATGAATTGGTATAAGTTCCAAATAGATTAATATAAATAGCCCCAGTAACATAATTTGCATTCGCCCCTGCATTCACGACACAAGCAGTTCCATTCTGTGCATTCGCTATAATTTTGAAATTTTGAGCAACTAAATAATTATTTATGCCTGATGGTATAGCAACTGTAGTACCATCAATTACGGTATTATCAAGTGATTGGCAAGAAGAATAACGGGATGAATTTGGATCGCAAGTACGTTCAGCCTGACAGATAAAATAGGATAAAGCCTTGTTGGTGTTATTGGAGATTTTAATCTTGTAATCGTTAGCAACAGGAAGGCTATTCAAAAACAAAGTTTGCGATGCAATTGGCTGCGAAGGATTATAAGTAAAACTGCCTGTATATGTAGCACTTACACTACTGCAAGTAATCGTTATTGTACCTGTTACTCCTGTGGTTTGCAATCCTGAATTAAGATGTACCTGCGGTGTTTGTGAATGGACCAAATTAGCACTAAAAACAAGGAAAATTAGACATTGGTAAAAAATAGTTTTTATCTTATTCATAAAGTTAATATTGTATTTTTGACAAATGTAATATCTATATTTATGATAAATATAAAATTTTATAAAATATATTTATCATAAATATATAATTTTGCCTTTAATAAATATTATATCTCTATATCTGAATAGAGTATTTTTAGAAAACAAAGGGGGATTTTATAGTTTACAAATTGGGTCTAAGTATTTGATTGTCAATGTTTTGTTGTTTTAATTAAGCTGATTTGGTAGTACCTTTATACTATCAAAAAAGAACAAAAAACGCATTTAAAACTTAACAAAATGAACAATTATAAAAAAGCAATTTCCGTAAGTGAAGCACAATTTCCAGTCTCTTTACAAGATATTGGTTTAGCGACAGGTATGAATGTCGTAAATTCTGAACGTTCCCAAATGGTCGTTGGGGAGTTCGATGGTCAAAAAAATATCTTAGGAGTTCACTCTGGTCGATATTCCCTCATTACTAATGAAATGTTAGTAAATTCTATTCATAAAGTATTGATGAAATTCCCCTCTACTTTTGAAATTTCTATTGACCACCACCGAATGATGCAATTTCAAATACAAGTCAAATTTCTTGACTATATCAAAACCGTTGGGACTGACCAAGACAAGGTAAATTGTTCATTCATTATTAAAAATGGTTATGACGGGAAGCAAAAATTTGGATTGCACGGGGTAGCGATGAGAGAAAAATCAAAGATTAAACAGGCGTATTATCTTTCTACCTACCGCCAAATATGTTCTAATGGTTTACACGGGTGGGTTGACGAATCAGTTTCTTTTGAACAATACATTGATTTATTGAGAGATGGAAGAAAAGTTAAACACAAGGAACTCACTTTTGACCAAGAAAAAGTTTCTCAGAATGATGTACGTTATACTCATAAACACTCAGGTATTGATGTTGAACAGTTTGCGATTGAATTAGAATCGTCTATTGAAGCCCTCGCTGAATTATATCAAAAAGCCGTTAGTGGTGTTTCTAATACCTTCCAAGTATATAGCGAAATGTCGGAGTTTAAAATTAAAACTTCGCCCAACGAGTTTATTGAGAAAATTCAAAAAAGAATAGGTGCTAATTACTTTCCTCAAAATTTGGGTGCTAATGCCTTGGGAGTCCTTTCTAACGAACAGTACCGTTTAAATTTAGATACGCCCGATGCTTGGTTAATGTATAATGGTATAAATCGTGCCTTAACAAATTCAGTTAAATCAATCGTTCAACGCAATGCAGCCGATGAAATGGTTTTTAATGCAATAACAGAAGAAGTTTTTGTTTAACCCAAATAAATGTCCCAGAGTGTGGAGATTAAAAGCTCCACACTCTTAAAAATTATCAAATATGACTCGAATGATTTTTGTCGATGCACACCTAAAATGTGTGAACGTTGTTCACCTTGAAATAAGTATTAAAAATTTGTGGAAATATATTCAATCATTTTCTTTTATCATTGAAAAAGTGGCAAATATGGATGATATGTTAATTAATGCCAATCCTAAATCTGATGAAAATTCTTGGCTATTGAACGATAAAATTTATTTTGGAAATGCTTTAATGTACTCAAAAATAGAAGAAAATGGGGATTCTGGTTGTATTTGGGACATTGATGATTTTAGGCAATTAATTACTTTTTTATAGTAATTTTTATAAACAAAGGGGGATGTTTTTATTTTTACAAATTGGATTTAAGTATTTGATTATCAGTTATTTAATACTAATAGTTTCTTCGTTAAGTTGTAAATTTATATCAAGAAAGAAGGGGAATGTCTCCTTTAATTAAGTTCATTATTTATCAATTTATTGAAATGAAAATTTTATTCTTTGTTGCCCTCGTTTTATTTTTTATAGTCAAACCAAGTTTTTTAATTAAAATGTTAAAAAACTCCTTTTTAACAGTAACTTTTGTGGTAGTTATTTTTTTAATTATCATGTGCTCGTGTAGCACTCTTACCAGTATTTCAAGTTCTGTTATCCCAAAAACAAATGTAAGTTTTTATGGTAACCATGCCAGTATAAATACACCCTACGGAAATATTGGGGCAAAACTCCCCTCTCCTACTAAATCCCTTAAATCTCCAAAAACTATTGTGGGTCATTATTGTAAAAATCATACAAACAACAGGTTTAGATGTTTACAGATTTCACCTTCTTCAAAAGAAAAATGTTATGATATTTTCTTAATTCAGAATGAATCGCACACCTTAGATACCTTAGCCGTAAATTACGATTTAAGCCTTCAAAAATTTGCAGATGGAATATATCTTTTAAAAGCTAAAACGATAGTGGTAACAATTAAAAATGGCAAAGCTATTTTTAAAAATGAATCGTTCAAATTTTCTAATAATTGAATTTATGGAGGTGAAGAGAATAAAATTGGTACTTAATTCCCTTCGTTAATTCGCAAGTGGGCATTGTGTCCGCTTGCATAAACAACAATCAAATGACTATCGAAGAACTTAGGAAATTAGCAATAGGACACCACGAGGTTAGTATTCTTCACAAGAAAGGAATCCTAACAAATGAAAAACATAATCCAGAAAAATATAAGGAACATTTTTTTAAATTTATCAGGAACGGTGAATCTCTACTGTTGAAAATTACTGAAAATAATCAAATTAACATTCAAAAATTAGTTTGTGGAATTGTTTTAAAAGAATTTGTCTTAGAAGAAGATATATTGCTAATTAACAATTAACTCAATTAATTATCAACGTATATAGACTATCGTTAAAAATGAAACATCCTATAAAATATTATGTATTCCAGTAAGGAATGATACAATTAGTTAAAGCTAAAAACCCTCAATTATTATTTAAAAACGGTGCAGTTAGCTACTATGTTTTTTACGAACCACAAAATAAATGGTGTATCATCGAACCTTTAACGGGTGTAATGACATATTCGGGCGAACACGAATTAAAAGAGAATTTTGTTAATCGTGTTTTTGAACAAATCAAAGCTATGAATTTTATAAAAGTTCATAAATCTCAAACGGAGCAGATTGAAAGAACTGGTTTTGTTGAAGGTCATTCGTTGAACCATGTACCTGTGTTAAGTCAAAAAGTGGGGGTTGAGAAAAATAAGCGTATAAAAATTTTACAAAAGCACTTTGAACGATTAAAACTTATTTTTCCTGAGTCTTACCTTTGGGAAAAAAGTAAACATAAATTAGTGCTTGTTCATACTAATGATGAAATCTTATCTCATTGCTCTGAGGACGTTTTAGATTGGATGATGTTAGACAATCATACTATGGATTTTCGTACCCCTTTTGTAAAAGAATATTTAGAGCCAGAGATTGATTTTGGCGATAAAGTTATGATAAACAATAGAAAAGGAATTGTTTTAGAAATTTTAGACTACGATTGGATAAATGATGTTTTTTGGTACAATATTCAATTTCACGAGGAACAAATCATTTGTTCTTCTGAGTGCTTAATTAAAAAGAATTGGTTTTAATTTATTCAAGTGGGCATCGTGTCCACTTGGTATTTTGTTTACAAAGGGAGCAGGATTTGCCTAAACAAGTGGGTCGTTCTATTTTGATTACATTCCTCTCCCTCCTACTTCATTCCGTATAAGTTTGTAATTTTAAGTAACAAAAAAATAATAACTTTCCAGATGAAAATCGAATATATTACCTTTAAAAATACGCACAAAACCGTTTTGCCTGCAATCGTTTATCATAGTATAGGCGTTTTTGATAATATATGTATTGAGCTTACTGATAATTGTATTAATCGTTATATGATTGATTCAGAAGGTAATCTGTCCACCATTACCAAGATATACGATTTATTCTTTCACGTTCATTTATCCTTAAATATACTTGCCGAAAAGGAGAAAACTGAATATGATTTACTTCTTAAAATTGAGAAAACGAAGAAAGAATTTGAATTCAAAGTTTATGAAGATATAAAAAACTCACATCTTTTTAAAATTGAAATTTATTACAAAGATGAGATGCTTTTGAGTGAAGATATTGAAAGAAATGCTGATTATTGGGATGGGATTCGTTCCGAGGAAGCCGAAAAGATTCTCTTTCATTTTAAAGACAAATTCCTGCAATGGATTGACGTAAATATTTACTGTGTTGATGAAGCACTTCAAGAATATCGAGTTCTATTTTATCCAGCTCAAGCCGAAGGAGAAGACTCTAATTATCAAAATGGAATTCTCATGGATACTTTTTTTTTAACACAGATAATTAAAGGCAATGAAATGGATAATTTAAAACAAAACACAGTAATAGATTCCAATATCGTTTTTATTGATGGGGCTTTCAGGTATGTTAATCATATTGATAAGTTAGCAACAACAGGTTTTACGAAAATGAATGGGCTATTAAAGAACGCCGACATTTTAAGGTTTGATGAAGGAACATTGAAATTAATGCGTGAAAGGTATAATTCACTTTATAGCGTAAGAAAGATATGCAATACAAGCTCTGGTATAAAAAAAGAACATTAAGTAAGCAATAAGGATTTTATGGACTTTGAAAACCATAAGCACCACATTATTTTAGAATATTTAACCCTTAAAAATGAAACCTATTAAAATCAATATCAGTAAATATTTTGTTAGTTTTTTCCTTTTTCTGTCAAAGTCGTTTCCAGAAGATAAATTTTTAGTGGTCTGTAAAGGCTACGGAGATGATTACGAATTATTCACGGGTTTACATTGGGAGGAAGATAAGGACTTGGATTTTATCCACGATGAACAATATTCTGACTTTCAACTTTGGCTTAATTAATAAACAAACTCCCTAAAAAGCACATGAATCATTTTGAAATTATTGCCTCATCTTTAAACGGTTGTGAAGATAAACACGAAGCAAAATCATATTTAGAGGATTATTGCTATAAGAATAAGATATTATTTGTAACCTTAAATCATTGCTGGAATATTCCTCACAACAGGTATGGTCTAAGTTATGATATACCACTTAATGATAATCCTAAATTGTTCTTGAAATTCTATAATCTCATTTATAAATTTTTCACTAAAATAGATGATGATAAATTCTTTGAGCATATCAAAAAAACAATAAAAATTCTTAAACCAATGAATGGCGTTTTGCTGTTTACAGATGAAGGTTTATTTGGTAAAGGGTGGTTAGTTTACGAAGCAAATTATGAGAAAATGATTTTAGATTAATAGCAAGCGGACTTTGTGTCCACTTGCTGTTTTTTTAATACAAAGGGGGTTGAATTGATTGAACAAAAGGGTCTCTTGTGTTTGATGAAACATAGCTAATACCCTTAATTAAGCCTATTTTGTCGTATTTTTACAGTATCAAAATAACAAAAAATCAATGGAAAAGCCAAGAGTTTACGTAGGTACTTATTATAAATATTCGATGGGTTCAATTCAAGGGGATTGGCTTGATTTATCAAATTATGAAAATAAAGAAGCATTTTTAAAAGCCTGCAAAAAACTGCACAAGGACGAATCTGCACCCGAATTTATGTATCAGGATTTTGAAAATTTTCCAAAGATTTTGTATTCAGAATCAAATGTTACAGAAGTATTTGAGTATATGGAAGCGATTAAAGACATGGACAAAGATATGATTGAAGCATTTAATTATTTTATATCGGATGTCTATTACGCATGGTCAAACGTTGATAGTATGAAAAAGAATTTTGAATCCAGCTTTCAAGGTAAATACACCCCTTCTTCTCTTTTTCTTGATACCGAATTAGAATTTACGCATCAATACGTGGAGTCGCACGAGATTTTGAAAGGATTGGACGAAAATTTGCATGGTTATTTTGATTTCCACAGATATTCACAAATGTTATTTACCGCTTTTTATACCTCTGTAAATGAATTCGTTTACACTTTGAATTATTGATTTTAATTAATCATGTAACGCATTAAGTAAACTCAAAACCTCAACAAATAATATCTCAACTTTAATATTTTTCACATAACTACCCAAATTTGTAAGCAAGTGGGCATCGTGTCCACTTGAATAAATTTTATTACAAAGGGGGCGTTCCCCGAATCAAGTTTCTTGGTTTAACATTCACCAACACCCCCACACACGAGCAAGACCTACTTCATTTTTTCGGCAACTTTCACTTCATTACGCAAGCTCCATTTCGTTACAGCAGCCTCATAAAATGAAGCAAGTCTTGTTCTCCAACGTTTTCAATCGCTTTGTTTCTTAATACTACTAAAAATCGCCTTTCAGTTGA
>JACMRQ010000509.1 GCA_014376355.1 Arcicella sp.
ACCCACGGAGATTGCTTCCTGACCAATGCCGCTGAACCATTTTGATATCTTTCCCTGCCGCAACAGCACGAGCATTTTTTCTTCTATCATGCGTGGCAGCAGGATAGCTTTATAGAGATGTGTATGCTGTTCTTTGGAGATACCCCTGTCTGAAAAATTCATGTTGCGAAGATAGCGAGGGGGAGGATTTTATTGAAGGGGGAATGTGTTTTTAAATTCTTATTTTTAATACGAGGATATAATGACCAAGCATGAAACTCAACTAAGAATATTATTTATGAAAGCGAACGAGACCAAAGTAGAGGATTTTTTATCCTCTAATAAAACTCAATTTGTAATTCCGGTATATCAAAGAAATTACGATTGGACAACAGGCCAATGCAAACAACTCTTAGATGATATTCTGGAAGTTGGAATCTCAAAAAAGATGAATGCACATTTTATTGGTAGCATAGTGTATGTGCATGACGATGTGTATACAGCATCAAGCACCAAAGAGCTTACGGTAATTGATGGGCAACAACGGCTAACCACGCTAACTCTTATATATTTAGTAATACATAGACTTGCTATACATTTAAAAAATGACGGACTTGTAAATGAAATCAGTGAAACTTATCTGATTAATAAGTTTTCTGCCGATGAAGAAAAATTAAAACTCCGGCCAACGGACAATAATGATCGAGCATTAAAATTTTTATTACGTTGTGATCCAAATGAAGAATATTCAGATTTTTCAAAGCTAATTGACAATTTCAATTATTTCAAAGGGCGTATTACAGAGAATAACTATCAAACTGTTTTGAAAGGTTTGTCAAAATTAATGTTTGTTGAGGTATCGCTTGATCGTGAAAAGGATGACCCCCAAAGAATATTTGAAAGCCTTAATTCAACAGGCTTGGAACTTGCCCAAGCAGATTTAATTCGTAACTACATTTTAATGGGGCTTAACCGTAAAGATCAAAATAAAATATATCAAAATTATTGGGAAGTAATTGAGCAGCTTGCAAAAGACGAAACAATGAATGCAAGCCGAGTTTCAGATTTTATAAGAGATTACCTGACTCTTGAAAATAAAAATATTCCAAATAAAGGCAAAGTTTATTTAGAGTTTAAAGAAAAATATCCCACAACTACACTCGAAGATTTAGAGAAAATTCTATCGGGTATAAAATCTCTGGTTAAACATTATAACAAATTAATTAATCCAAAGAATGAAGCCGATAAGCATGTTCGTTTACAATTGGAATATATTAATAGACTTGAGATTAATGTAGCCCATCCTTTTTTAATGAAGGTATATGATGATTATTTCAATTCTATAATTGATAAAAATACTTTTTTAGCCGTTTTGGATTTAGTTCAATCTTTTACATGGAGAAGATTTATTCTCGGCTTGCCAACTAATGCTCTGAATAAAATTTTCATGTCTCTTTATGATAAGGTTGAATTGGGAAATTATTTATTTTCAATTCAAAAAACATTACTCCAACGCACAGGGGTGCAACGCTTCCCAAAAAATGCGGAATTCCTCGAAGCTTTAAAAGTTAAAGACGTTTACAACATTAAATCAAAGAACAGAACTTATCTACTTGAAAGATTGGAAAATTTTGAAAATCGTGAACCAGTTATAATTGAGGGAAATGAGGATATTACAATTGAGCATATTTTCCCACAAAACCCAGACCCAAAATGGAAAATTGAACTTGAAAATGATGATTATATTTTTATAAAAGAAAACTATTTGAATACAATTGGAAATTTGACTTTGTCCGGGAATAACGGCAAACTTGGTAACAAAGCTTTTTTGGAGAAAAGAGATTTACAGGAAGCTGGTTATCGAGATAGCAGATTATGGTTAAATAAATATTTGAGTACCATTCAAAAATGGGACAAATCAGAAATTGAAAAAAGATTTGACTTTATCGCAGATAGAGTTTTAAAAATTTGGGAAATACCAGATATAGTAATTGTGGAAAAAGCAGATACTAATGAAATAAGTATTTTCGATGCAGAAGAACCAAAATTTAAACGATTAGAATATGCCGTATTCTTCGATCAAAAAATACATGTGACTCAAGTTACCAAGTTATATGTGGAAGTGATAAAGCAACTTTTTGAATTGCAACCCGAAACATTTTTCACTACAGAACTGGGAGAAAGAATTGGGTTAACTAAACAATTGCTCGAGGGTAATCCAAGACAACCTATAGCAATTAATGATACTTATTATATAGAGAGTAACATTGACAGTAAAAGCAAGTTTGATAGAATCAAGCAAGCCCTTACTATTTTTGATTTCGAAGACGAATTAATGATAAAGTACGCTGAGGATAAACAAGGTGCTCCCCAGCTATTTCCATTAGATAGATAGTACAAGAAAAAAACCTTCCTACATTAAATCTTACGCATGAAAAAATTATCGCACCATTTACATTTTATTTTTTTGATAGGCATTCTAAATACTTCCGTATTACCCCTCTCCGCCCAACCTCTAAAAAAATCAAAACTCAATGATAAATACGTATGCACACCCTCCGGACAAGAATGCGATGAATTATTGTACAATAAACCCGGCAAATGTAAAACGTGCATGATGCCCTTAATAAAAAAATCTACCGTTC
>JACMRQ010000510.1 GCA_014376355.1 Arcicella sp.
CTATTACAATACCCAGTTCTTTGGCTAATTCGAGTAGTTTTATTTTAAATATTTGATGGCGATATGAATTTTTACCTCCAGCATCACATAGAATCAGTATATTTCGAGCATCTGGATAAGAATGAATGCCACATGTCCGTGCGACGGTCGCCACCACCAGCGTAAATTATCACTAATAAACTCTCTCTGGGTTTTAAATGTATCCGAAAGACAGTTGAGTCAGTAAAACTGCCAGCTTTATGGCTATCAATCAAGACAACAAGATTAGTCTTGATTGAACAGGACTTGCAAATTTTTTTTGCGACCACCAGTTCTACGCTATTTATCTTGGGCTATTTGGGCAAACAACTCAGCGTTATTTAGTTCCATAATACTTCTTTTAAGAGTCTTTTGACCAATGTTAAATAAGTTTTGAATGTAGGTCTTTGAACCATATCCTAATTTTATGACCTTCAAAGAGGCAGAATGACGACATTCTTTTTCCGATAATCGGTTAAAGTTAAGAACCATTAAAGTCTCTATTTCAAGAGAATATTGTTTGCCAAATCCTTTATACATCAACTAATATACTCGCTAAAATCAAGTCGATTATTTAATTTTGATTCCGTAGATTCAAAAAGCTTAAAAAATATGATTATTGTTTATGAAAGTAAAAAATTAAGGAAGAATTAATTTTTTACTTTCATAATGCTTGGATTATGTTAAAATTCTTATAAAAAAATAAAATATAAATAGATAATTAGTGAAAAATAGTATAGAATTTACTACATTAGTGGAGAAATGTCAAAATATTATGCTTTCATGGAATTAAATTTAGTCTAATATATTTTGTGCATCACTTTTGCAGACTTATAGATAAGTACCATGAAAAAATAAATTTATCGTACTGCCCCTGATTGATTCACAGGTGTTGAATCAAATTATTGAATTTTTGAAAACGTAAGTTAGGCAGATATGGCAAATAGAAAACCCTATTCCCCCCGAGCTGGTAACGGCCCTTATCAAGACTTGTCCCCTATAAAGCAAATGAGTAAGAAGATTAAAACAATTTTGGTAGATGACGAGAGGTTAGCCCGCCAAGAATTAAAGTATTTGTTGCAAGAATATCCAGATATTCAAATCATCGACGAAGCAGAAAACGTTGATGAGGCTTTGGAAAAAATTCACCGATTGCAACCAGATTTGATTTTCCTTGATATTGAAATGCCCGAAAAAAATGGCTTCGATTTATTGAGTGATCTTGAATATGTGCCCAAAGTAGTTTTCGTAACAGCTTATAATCAATATGCAATTCAGGCTTTTGAGTCGGAAGCTATGGATTACTTGTTGAAACCCATGAAGTCAGAGCGTTTGGCGAGAACTATTGAAAAAGTGCGTTCAGATATTCAGCAGCACCGTATCACAGAAGCAGTTTCTGACGGAAGACTTTCAGCTCAAAAACGTATTTTTTTGAAAGACGGAGAGAAATGTTATTTCGTACGTTTATCTGAAATTTATATGATTGAATCAGTAGGAAATTATTGTCGTTTTCATTTTGGAACTGATCGACCAATGATTCATCGTTCTTTAAACAAAATTCAAGAGCGTTTAGATCCACAGATTTTTTTCCGTGCGAATCGTCAGCAAATTATTAATACAGAATATATTTCTAACATTGAGTCCTATTATAAAGGCGGAATGAAGGTAAACCTTAATAACGGTATTGAATTAGAAATTTCAACCCGTAATTCAGTTGCTTTCAAGGAAATGATGGGTATGTAAAATTTAGAGGTAAAAAATTGAGTAAAAAATCTTCAAGTGTATTTTTTGTTCTTCAATCAAAGCCTTCTATGAACACATTTATTGAAAATAAATACAGTAAAATATAAAACCTGATAGCATATTATACAATAATTTTATTATTTGGTTTCGGAAAGTATATACGTTTTCTTGCATTATTATCAATTGATGATTTAAACTAATTAAGAAAATATCTGCACAGACATTATATTAAGGTTAACAGTGGCGGCTGTTAACCTTTTTTTTATTTCAGTTTCTATATAATTACGAAACATATTATCTTTGTTTCATGCGTATCCTAATTCTGCTTTATACAATCTGGACAACTTTTTGGTTTGTTTTTCTTTTCATTTTATTATTTCCATTTTTCTGGTTATTTCTTCAAAAACCTGAATGGAAACCCAAAGCTCATTACCTTAATAGATTGTGGGGTAGAATATTCTTTCTGATGGCGGGTATTTCCATAAAGGTTCAATATGACTTTGAGCCAGATTTGAAAAAAACTTATGTTTTTTGTGCTAACCATTTTTCGTATGTAGATATTGCTGCGATGGGAATGATTATAAAAAATTATTATGCTTTTGTGGGTAAGTCTTCCCTTAAAGGCGTTCCATTATTTGGTTATATGTTCGCTAAATTGCATATCCAAGTGGATAGAAGAGATAAAAATAGTCGAGTAACCTCAATGACTCGTTCCTTAAAAGCATTGCAAAGTGGACGGAGTATAGTGATTTTCCCAGAGGGAGGAATTTGGTCAAAAAATATTCCAAAAATGTTGTTGCCCTTAAAAGATGGAGGATTTGCGATGGCAATCAAACAACAAATTCCTATTGTTCCAGTAACGCTATTGAACAATTATAAAATTATGAAAGATGATAATTTTGCCATCTTTCCGCAGACAATCAGGGCAATTGTTCATCAACCGATTGAAACTAAAGGTATGACAAAAGTCGATATTGAAGAATTGAAAATAAAGTTTTATCAAGTTGTTCAAGGTGCTTTAGATAACTATCAAACATAACCTCAAAATTTTACCGTTAAATAGGCGTTTGAACCAATCAACGACTTATTGTTTCGCAAATTGATTTCATAGTCATTAATTTGCACAAAATTATAAAC
This sequence comes from Arcicella sp., assembly GCA_014376355.1. Classification (GTDB taxonomy): domain Bacteria; phylum Bacteroidota; class Bacteroidia; order Cytophagales; family Spirosomataceae; genus Arcicella. The sequence continues at coordinate 2,899 of JACMRQ010000510.1, forward strand.
TGAAAAAATATGAACTCACACGAAATTGATTACAAAATTATTGGCGAGGATATTCAACTCGTAGAAATTGAACTTGACCCTAACGAAACTGTGATTGCAGAGGCAGGTTCAATGTGTTATATGGAAGATGGTATTGCTTTTGAGACAAAAATGGGTGATGGTTCAACGGGAGATAACTCGGTGATGGGTAAATTATTCCAAGCTGGTTCACGTTTATTAACGGGAGAATCTTTATTTATGACTCATTTTACTAATCGTGGTGTTGGAAAAAGAAAAGTGGCATTTTCTGCTCCGTATCCTGGAACCATTATTCCGATTAACTTATCAACTTTGCCTGGAAATACCCTTATTGCACAAAAAGATAGTTTCTTGTGTGCGGCTCTGGGAACGAAGGTTTCAATAACTTTTAATCAAAAAATTGGGGCCGGCTTTTTTGGCGGCGAGGGCTTTATTTTAGAAAAATTACAAGGAGATGGTTTGGCATTTGTTCACGCTGGAGGAACTATTATTGAAAAAAAATTGAATAATGAAACTCTCAGGATTGATACGGGTTGTATTGTGGCTTTTGAGCAAAATTTGAGCTATGATATTCAAAGAGCAGGAAACTTAAAATCAATGATATTTGGGGGTGAAGGCATTTTTTTAGCAACTATGCATGGAACTGGGAGAGTTTGGATTCAATCAATGCCAATTTCAAAATTGATTCGTGCAATAAGTCCTTACGGTGGAAATGCTAAAAAAGAAAGTGGTTCAGTTTTGGGTAGTTTTGGAAATATATTAGGCGACTAATCAATATTGGATAATTTTAGATAGCAGTAAACTATTATTTATGACAGAAAACAAGAAATTCCATACAAAAAATATAGCACCGACTTGGATTAAAGCCTACGGAAAATTGTTTATTGCTAACTATTTATTGTTAAGTATTACAGGTTTATTCCTTTCAAATTGTCGTCAAAAAAATGATAGTTTAGACTATGTTCCGAAGCCAAAAGGGTATAATCGAATAGATTTACCTGTGGCTCAATACCAACAAATGACAGAAAACCACCCGTTTAGCTTTGAATATTCCAAACAAGCAGTGTTGAAACCTGATACAGTTCGCTGGGCTGAACCCCATTGGATGTATGTTTATTACCCTGCCTATAAGGCAATGATTCAATTGACTTATAAAGATTTAGGAGGAGATAAAAATAAACTTTCAAAGTTGATTGACGATGCTCATAAATTAGCAGCTAAACATAATCAAAAAGCTTATTCGATTCAGGATTTGATACTGAAAACACCTTCTGGCAAAACGGCAATGTTGATGGAACTGGATGGAGAAGTACCAACATATTTACAATTTTATACCACTGATTCAACCAAACATTATTTGCGAGGAGCTTTGTATTTCAATACTTCTCTGAAAAGTGATTCACTCGCTCCCGTGATTGATTATTTGAAGAAAGACGTAATAAAATTATTGAACACTTTGGAATGGAAGAAATGATATCTAATAAGTAAATTAATGAAAGTCAGAGGCTTCTGGCTTTTTTTTATTTTTGCAGATTTTAAATATTGGATAGAACTAATGTTTAAATTTTGAAATTATACCTTTGTAACTCATCAACAAAATATGAAAAAAATCTTAGTAATTTTATTGATTTTGACATTTCAAAGTCAATTTTTAATAGCACAAACTACTCGTTGGCGTGCAGATATATTAATAGAAGGTGGTACTTTACCATTTGGTTTAGAAATTCATAAAAAGACTGATAAAACCTTTACGGTATATATATTAAATGCTTCTGAAAAGTTTCAGACCGATGATGCCGTGCTTTTGGGCGATTCATTAGTAATTCCGATTTCGCCTTTTGATGCTGAAATTGTTGCTAAAATGACTGATGACAACCTAATAGGAATATTCCGAAAAAATAAAGGCAGAAAATCTTTTGTTCAAGTACCTTTCAAGGCTTCTTTGGGATATGATTTCAGATTTGTCCCTACGCAGAAAACAGCTCAGAAAGTGAATGTCCAAGGAAAATGGGCAACTAATTTTATCAGTCCTACCACAAAAAAATCATCATTCTTAGTGGGTGTTTTTGAACAGAAAGGTAATGTTGTAACAGGTTCATTTTTAACCACAACAGGCGATTATCGTTATATGGATGGAAATCTTGTTGGAGATAGTTTGTTTCTTTCAACCTTCGATGGTTCACATACATTTTTGATGAAAGCAAAAATTATAGGTAAAAAAATGACAGGAAGATTCAACGATTCAGTGCTCGGATTTAAGAATATTGAAGCTCAAAAAGACGATAAAGCAGAATTGCCTGATGTAAAAAAAATTACCTTTTTGAAAGAAGGCTTTGATAAATTAAATTTCTCTTTTCCAAACGAAAAAGGAGAGAAAATTTCGCTTTCGGATGATGCCTTTAAAGGTAAAGTTGTAATTGTTCAGATACTTGGTTCGTGGTGTCCTAATTGCATGGATGAAAGTAAATTTATGGTTCCATTTTATGAGAAAAATAAAGCAAAGGGGCTAGAAATTATTGGTTTGGCTTATGAAAAGAATTTGGACAATGAGTTCTTTAAAACAAAAATGAATCTTCTTCGTGAACGTTTTGGAATTGAATATCCGCTCCTTAAAGCAGGTATAAATAGTTCTGAAAGTGCCTCTGAAAGTTTGCCTATGTTGAACAAAGTTATTGGTTTTCCAACAACGATAATCATTGATAAAAAAGGGAAAATTAGAGAAACTCATACAGGTTTTTCAGGCCCTGGAACAGGAAAGTATTATACCGAATGGGTGACAGATTTTGAAAGATTAATGGATAAACTTTTGAGGGAATAGGGATTTTTACTGGTTGTTGGTTAAAAGAACTCCGTATTTAAAATTAATAATCAGGAGAGCTTACTTCTCTATCAATCAATCACTAACAACCACATAAAAATGTCTAAAGACCAAAAACTAATTTTATATTTACTGGCTTGCGTGCAGTTTACCAACATCATGGATTTTATGATTATGATGCCGATGGGACCAATTTTGATGAAAGCCTTTGATATTACTGCCCGTGAATATAGTTTTTTGGTTTCTGCATATTCTCTCAGTGCTGGAATTTGTGGATTTATTTCCGCTTTTTTTGTGGATAAATTCGACCGTAAAAATGTCCTTATCGTTGCCTACATAGGCTTATTGCTTGGGACATTTGCTTGTTCAATTGCTCCAACTTATACAATGTTGATGCTTGCTCGTATTGTTGCTGGTGTTTTCGGAGGCGTGTTAGGTTCTCAAGTTATTGCGATTGTTGGCGACACTATTAGTTATGAACATCGTGCCGAAGGAATGTCAATTGTTATGGCAGCTTTCTCAACGGCTTCTGTTTTGGGGGTTCCATTGGGGATGTATTTAGCCTCCACCATCAGTTGGCACATTCCTTTTATGTTTGTTGTTGTGGTCGGATTTGTGAATTTATTATTGATTTACAGATATTTGCCAAGCTTACGAGGACATATTAATCAGTCTTTTATTAAGCCCAGCCCCTTTGCCGTTTTAACCAATATTTGGAAAGACCCCAATCAATTGAGGGCCTTAGGCTTATCGGTAATTATTATGTTTGGACATTTTTGTACTATTCCTTCTTTGAGTCCATATTTGACTTTAAACGTAGGAATGTCAGTTGATAATGTTTCCTTAATTTACTTTGTGGGAGGAGCAATTACTATTTTCAGTGCAAGAATTGTTGGCAAAATTGCCGACCAAAAAGGCAAATATTTTATCTTTGCGATTTGTGGGACATTGTTCTTAATTCCTGTATTTTTAATGACCCATTTGCAATCAGGATCGAGTTTGTCGCTGATACTTTTTGTAACTTCCCTGTTTTTTTTATTTGCTAATGGACGCACAATTACAATGCAAGCCATTGTTTCGGGCGTTGTCAATAATGAGCAAAGAGGAGGATTCACCAGCATTAATTCTTCGATGATACAATTGGGTTCTGGTGCGGCTTCATTTATTGGTGGATTAATTGTAGAAAAAGCCCCTGACGGAACATTATTGCATTATGAATGGGTTGGATATATGTCAATATTTTTTATGATAGCAGGAGTTGTTTTAGGTAAATTTATTAGACCTGCTGAATTTAAATTTTAAACCAATATTTGTCAGATTTATACGGCTACCGCAGCAAAATGGTCGATTCTGTCAATTTTTGTATTTTTGTCAAATGAATTTACAAAAACATTTCACAGAGGTCAACGATTTTCGGGTAGAAGGTCGTTGCTTACACGAATTGAGCGATATTTTAATCATCGTACTTCTTGGGACATTAACTGATTGCAGTGATTTTTCAGAAATTGAAGATTACGCCAAAGATATAGAGGAGTTTTAAAAGAAGAATTAGGCTTATTGTTGCTTTGGGGAATTCCTTCGGAAAATACACGGAGCCGTGTTGTACGATTTCTCAAACCCGCAGAATTGGAGAAATCTTTACGTTCAGCCTGTAAA
>JACMRQ010000069.1 GCA_014376355.1 Arcicella sp.
GATATAATAAAAATGGCGGATAAATCATCTGATAAAAGATTCTTGGCCATATATTCACCAGCACTTCTACTTTCTAAATGATGATGAATGTCAACTTGAGCAGTGCGAATGACCGTTTTTTCAAACTCAATTGCCGTAACAATAATGGTATGATCATGAACTAAATCATTAAATATTTCTCCTGAAGTTGAGTTAATTACAATATCAGCAAATGGATATAAATTCCTGATATATTGATAAGGCTCAATTTCTTCTAAACACTTTCTATCGCCAAAAGCCAAGACCAAATTAGCTTTCAATGGGTTGAATTCTTCAGTTTGAGTTATGTTCTGCCACTGGTCAGCTTGAAAGGCTATTTGTTGAATTTTCATAAAATGATTAAAAAGTAAGTAATTATTTTTTGAACTCAATGACTACTGTTTAAGATAAATGTTCTAAGCAACACATTTTCTATTTTTTTTTCATAAAAAATCGCTACTGTTTATTTAACAAAATATAAGCCAATATTTTTTTTCATAATAATTATTTTTTTATGTGCGATTATTTCTTTGTTTTTTATCTGTTTTACTGCTTTTATCTATAATTAGAGGAATTATATTCATTAAAAACTAAATACCAACAACAATGTAGTTATGGAACGATTTTTGCGAAGTGTTAACTTATTTCTAAAATTTTAAGTAATAGTGTGGAGTTAGTAAATATAGTACACTATTACGATTTATGATTACTTAAAGTATATTTTAAATCATCCATTTTACCAAATCCTTCAATTAGTATTTTAGATAATCTGAAATACTGTTTCATTCTAACAATATTTGATTACAGTTGTTAGGAGTGAAATATCATATTTTTCTTTTTATGATTTATTAAATTTGTTTTGTACAGTTTTTAGATAAAATGACAGATTATTTTCATTTTTTGTCCTTTCCCTAAATTGACACTTTTTTAACAATTCAAATACTTTCAGAGTACGACCCAAAATCCCATTGTTTGAACGTGGTGAGTTTTAGAATTTCCTGATTTTTTTGTTTCTTTTTGTATTGATACGGTGATGCCCAGTCAAAAAAGAAAAATAAATTTTAAAACAAATAAAACTTGTGTAATTAAAAAGTGTCTGTCTTTAAAATTCTCTCTATCCTTTTATAAAAATAAATATTTTTCGAATTATCATTTTTTAAAAAAAACAGGTAGAATGAAAGGAATTAAACATATTCCTCGGTTTCAAATGAATGTATTGATTTTATAAACTTATCCAAAATACACACACAATGAATCAAAAAATAAAACTACTAATTATTGATGATGAGCCAAGTACTCGAAAAATATTAGAGCACTTTTTAAATAAGGAATTTGAAGTAACGTTGAAAAATGATGGAATGGAAGGAATACGATGGTTGGAATCGGGAAATGACCCTGACTTTATAATTGTTGATTTAAACATGCCTAATCTGAATGGTAAAGAATTTGTAAAAATTATTAGAGCAAGTAATCTTTACTGTGAAGTGCCGATTATTATTCTTTCTGGTACTGATGAAAGCAAAGAGAGAATAGAGTGTCTAAATTCAGGTGCTGATGACTTTATGTTAAAACCATTTAACCCTATGGAAGTTCACGCTAAAATAAAAGCTATTCTACGAAGAGTAAAACCCCAGCAACAACTATGAATGTGAACCATATTGAACAAAGTGACTTAGAAGAAATTCCTTCCATAATTAGGGTTATTCTGGTTGAAAATGATGACATTTTAGTGGTGAATTTCCTAAAAAAATTTGGAGCCATTTTTAAAATAAAAGTAATTGATAATGCGGAAGAATGTCTTTCATACATCAAAAATACATATCCTCCTGATGCCATTGTAATTAGTAGTAACATGGGAGGACTAAAGTTTTTGGAAACAGTCCGTCATGAAAGTTGGACACAAATGCTACCCGTTGTCATAACCTGTGAACATATAACTCCAGGTTTAATTAAAGAAGTTTCTAAGAAAAAAGGAGATGATTTATTCTGCAACGATTTCAGTAAAGGTGATTTAGTTACACGTGTACAGTACTTTATTAAACGGAGACGATATCATGCAAGCCGACAAGCAAAAACTAATATTTTGGAGGTTAAAATACCATTCTGGAAGCGATTTATTGATGTAGCATCTACGGCTTCTGCACTCCTTTTATTATCTCCAATTTTAATAATTATTTCAGTCTTAATCAAGTTGGATTCAAAAGGCCCTGTGGTTTATAAATCACGGCGAGTTGGAGCTGGTTATAAAGTTTTTGAAATCTATAAATTTAGGACGATGCGTACTGATGCTGATCAATTGATTAAAAATATGGGGGCATTGAATATGTACACTAAGCAAATAACGGTAAAGCAAATAGATGGATTGTGCGGAGAATGTCCATTGTCGGGTTCTTGTCAGAGACAATTATTTTTAGATGGCGAAGTGGTTTGTGAAAAAACTTACTTAATAAAGAAAAAAGAAAAAGTGGCGTTCATGAAATTTCAAAATGACCCCAGAATCACTAATCTTGGAGTTTTTCTACGAAATAGTAGTATTGATGAATTACCGCAATTATTCAATATTTTCATGGGTGATATGTCACTAATTGGTAATCGTCCATTGCCACTGTATGAAGCTGAAAAATTAACAACTGATAAATATATAGAGCGTTTTGCTGGACCAGGTGGACTCACAGGACTTTGGCAAGTGACAAAACGTGGAAAAGGTAAAAAAGATATGACCGAAGAAGAACGGATTGAGTTAGATATTGATTATGCCCGAAATTTCTCTTTTAAATATGACATGAAAATATTTTTCATGACTTTCCCCGCCTTATTTCAGTCAGAAAATGTTTAATCAATTTGCTTAATATTTATCCTAACAATGAAATTTATTCTCGAATTTTTATTTTGGTTTTGCATTGGCTTAGTCGTCTATACCTATGCGGGATACGGAATCTTAGCGTGGATTATGGTAAAAATTAGAAAGTTTATTGGCAAACAATTCAAGAAGTATAATGATCCTACTTTTCTTCCCCATATTACGTTGGTAATACCTGCTTATAATGAAATGAGCTGTATTGAGGTCAAAGTCAAAAATACTTTTAGTTTAGATTATCCATCCGAAAAAATGGAAGTCTTGTTCGTCACTGAAGGTTCAAATGATGGCACTTCCGAATATATTTACGCTCTTAAATCGGTATATCCAAATCTTAAAACGATTTCGGGAAACATAAGAAGAGGAAAAATTGAAGCGATGAATTTAGCTGTAAAAACTATTCACACACCAATTGTTATTTTTACAGATGCCAATACAAGTTTGAATAATCAAGTTATAAGAAATATTGTTAGGCATTTCCAAGACCCAAATGTTGGAGCAGTATCAGGTGAAAAACGGATTGAGACTCGAGGAAGTGAAGCAGCAGCAGGGGCGGGAGAAGGCCTTTATTGGAAATATGAATCATTTCTTAAAAAATTAGATACCGAACTTTATTCGGTCGTTGGAGCAGCAGGAGAACTTTTTGCTGTAAGAACTCATTTGTTTGGCGAAGTTGAAAAAGATACTTTACTTGATGACTTTATGATATCATTGCGGGTTGCTGCAAGAGGGTTTCGAGTGATTTACGAACCTCATGCCTTCGCAAGCGAAAGACCCTCCTTCTCTATTCAAGACGAAATGAAACGTAAAATCCGAATCGCCTCGGGTGGTTTTCAATCGATGGCTCGTTTAGGATTTTTGTATAATATTTTTCGTTATGGATTACTTTCTTTCCAATACATTTCACACCGTGTTATGCGCTGGGCAGTAGCTCCATGGTGTTTACTTTGGATTTTTTTTATCAATTTAGTTCTATTTTTCACGCAACCTATCACCCAAAACCTATCAATTTATTCGTTTTTTATGTGGGGGCAGATTGTGTTTTATTTAATGGCGATCATTGGCTATGTTCTTGAAAATAAGAAAATTAGAGTAAAATTACTTTTTGTTCCATTTTATTTTTGCTTTATGAATTACTGTGCTATTAGAGGATACTTCAAGTACAGAAGCGGAGTAGCTTCTGGTATCTGGGAGAAAGTGAAACGAGCAAAATAATACTCAATAAAAACAACAGTGCTTAAAATAAAATGCAATAATATGATTAAATTCTTCCTACCAGATTGGGTAAAAATCATACTCCAGAAACCATTAAATATCAATCAATTTTCTGACGCTGAAATTACTGACTTTAGACAAAAATTAGCTAAATTTTCACCTAAAAATCCTATAGTAAGTGTCGTTATACCCGCATGGAATGAAGAAGAAAGAATCATACACACGCTCATCTCCTTGGCAAATACAAACACAAAATATCCCACTGAGTTACTAATTATTGACAATAACTCTACTGATAAAACAGCTGAATTAATACAATATTTGGGTTTAAAAATTTTCTTGGAAACTAAACAAGGTGTGGGTCATGCACGTACTTGTGGTTTACGTAAGGCAAAAGGAAAATTTATTCTGACAGGAGATAGCGACACCCTATATCCCATTGGGTGGATAACAGCAATGGTTGAAGGAATGGTAAACGACGAACAAGTCTATTGCGTACACGGAAATTATTCCTTCTTGCCAAGTCACAATACCCCCCGTTGGCAGTATGCTTTTTATGAAATATTGAGTAGTTTTATTATTAAAAAAAATGAAAAAACTCATCCGTTTTTAAATACATTGGGTTTCAATTGTGGTTTTATCCGACAAAAAGGCATCGATATTAATGGATATGAAATTGAAATACAGCGGACTTTTAGAGGAACTGCTGGGGTGGTAGAACAGAATGCTACTGAGGATGGAATGATGGCTTTTAAATTACAGCAATTAGGTGGAACAATTAAATCAATTAACGGTTTAGAAGGTAGAGTTTGGACAAGCGATCGACGAATTCAATTAGACGGAGGCATAAAAAAGGCATTGATGATGCGTGTGAGAAAACACCTTTTTAAACAATAATTATGTCTCTGATAGCCACCATAAAATCAAATACTAAACTAAAAAAAATTGTTCATTGGTCATTAATTCCAAAGTATCAAGCTCGTCCAAGATGGTGGGTGCAATGGTTTGTAAATCCGTTTTTTCATAAAAAAGGAAAAGGAACAACAATCTGCCGACATACTCGAATTGACGTTTTGCCTTTTCAAAACTTTAATATTGGAAATTATTCTACGATAGAAGATTTTTCCACGATTAATAATGGAGTTGGAGCAGTCCTCATTGGTGATAATTCCAGAATTGGTATGGGAAATGTGATAATTGGCCCTGTAACGATTGGGAATAACGTAATTCTTGCCCAAAATGTAGTGATGAGTGGTCTTAATCACAAGTACACAAATATTGATATTCCAATATATTTACAAGGTGAAACTGTTGCCACTATTACTATTGATGATGATTGTTGGATAGGTGCAAATGTTGTTATCACAGCAGGAGTAACAGTTGGAAAACACAGTGTTGTGGCAGGTGGTGCCGTAATCACTAAAGATGTTCCCCCCTTTTGTGTTGCGGTAGGTAATCCAGCAAGAATCGTGAAGCGGTATAATTTTGAAACTAAAATTTGGGAATCAGTTTGAAATAAATTTACTTGGTCATGCTTTTTAGACAGCCCTCAATATTAGATTATATTTTGTGATTTCTATTCAAAATTCTAACATTTTTTTTACTTATTCCCTCATTTTCTGATTTATGTTGGTATAATATTTGCTTTCTAAATTGCATATAGAATAACATATTAGCTCTTGCTGTTAATTAAATCCAAGTTATGCCACAGTAGATTAATAAATTAAATTAAGTCTTATTCACGAATAGTAAACGCAAAATAGCTTCTGGATATTAAGTTCAAATTCTAACTATTCTTTGACTTTAATATAATCGATACCTTGATTCTAATGGTGTAATTTTAATTTTTATCATGACAAAACCAACCTATCCATTTGCTGTAAATGAAAAAGAAAGACTCGAGGCATTATTGAGTTACAACGTGTTAGATAGTTTTTCTGAAGAAGAATTCGATAGTATTTCTACATTGGCTGCTTACATTTGCCAAGTCCCGGTTGCTCTGATATCTTTCATTGACGACAAAAGGGTATGGTTAAAATCTGGCATTGGGATTGACATTTCTGAAACACCCCGACAAACTTCTTTTTGCCAATATTCGATATTGGGCGATGAATTATTTGAGGTACCTAATACACTTGAAAATGAGATATTTAAAAATAATTTGCTTGTAACTGGGGCATCAAATTTCCGTTTTTACGCTGGAGTACCTTTAAGAACGCCTGATGGTTTTAATATTGGCACTTTGTGTGTATTTGATAAAACACCAAAAAAATTGAATGATGAGCAAAAAAATGCTCTTTCAACACTTGCAAAGAATGTAATTACTCTATTAGAATTAAGAAAAAAGAACTTTGAACTAAAAAATGAAGTCGAAAAATTAGCTAAAAATGCTTTAGAAGCCCTCACTTTGGAGTTGAATAGTTACAAATTAGTTTTGGATGAAACTTCGAGTATTTTAGTTACTGACGAAAAAGGATTTATCAATTTTGTGAACGATAAAACTTGTGAGATTACTAAATATTCAAGAGAAGAATTGATTGGTCAAAACATAAGTATTCTAAATTCGGGATTCCATTCGAAAGAATTTTTTATCAATTTGTGGAAAACTATAGCTTCTGGTTCCGTTTGGCGAAATGAAATAAAAAATAAATCAAAAAACGGAAAATTTTATTGGGTCGATTCGACCATTGTTTCGTTTTTAGGTGAAAAAGGAAAACCTATTCGATATGTCGCTATTGAATATGATGTCACAAAACAGAAACAGGAAGAAAATAAAATAGAGCAGTTCTTTAATCTATCCCTAGATTATTTATGCGTTGGCAACACGTTAGGGCTCTTTGAAATACTAAGTCCTGCTTTCTCTCGTGAATTAGGTTTTTCTGATAGAGAGTTAAAATCAGTACCATTTTTCAATTTTATTCACGAAGAAGATATTGATAAAACTAAAAATGAAATCGAGAAATTAGCCCAAGGAATTAATTCCATTAACTTTGAAACAAGATTCAAATGTAAAAATGGAGGCTATAAATTACTAAATTGGAATGCTTCTACCGATGTAGAAACGGGCTTGATATATGCAATTGCCAGAGATATTACCATAAGTAAAAAAATAAGCGAAGAAAACAAACGCCTATCGTACGTTGCCAAAGGAACTAATAATATTATATTAATAACTGATAAGGATAGAAGAATTCAATGGGTAAATCAGCCCTTCGAGACGTTAACTGGATATTTTTTAGAAGAAGTAATTGGGGAAAAGCCTGGTCAATTATTGCAGTATGAAGAAACGGATATTAATACAATTCTGCAAATCAGAGAAGCATTAAATAATCGAATTCCATGCAAGGGTGAAATTAAAAACAGAAGTAAATCTGGCAGAACGTATTGGCTTGAATTTAGTTTCAATCCTATTTTCAATGATAATGATGAACTAATTAGCTTTATTTCAATCGGATCGGACATAACCGAAAAAAAGAAAAAAGATTTAAGTATTTCAAATTTAGTAGCAACTCAGACAACCATTTTTAATGGTGTTGGCCATGCAGTAATATTTACGGATGCCAATGGTATAATTAGAAAAATTAATAAGTCGGGATTAAATTTAATAGAATATTCCACCGAAGAAGTCCTTGGTAAACTTACTCCTTTAGCTTTTCATGATATGGATGAAATTGTTAAACGTGCCAAAGAGTTATCTTTTGAATTAGGTTGTCAAGTTGACCCAAGTTTCGAAACTCTGGTGATAAAAACCAGAGGAGATAACAATGTGGATACATACGAATGGACGTATATCTCTAAATCTGGTAAACGAGTTCCTGTTTGGGATAGCGTGACTTGTGTTAAAAATACGGAAGATGTCATTTTAGGATACTTGGTTGTTTCAGAGGATTATACTATAAAAAAACAAGTAGAATTAGAGTTAATCAATGCTAGAAATCTGGCAGAACAGGCAGTTTATGTTAAGGACAGTTTCTTGGCAAATATGAGCCATGAAATACGCACTCCATTAAATGCTATCATTGGTTTTACAGAATTAATAGCGCAAAGCAATCTGAACTCTACCCAAATAAACTTTGTCAATAATATTCAAATTGCGGGCGACAACTTATTACTTATCATTAATGATATTTTGGATTTATCAAAAATTGAATCGGGACAACTATTGGTTGAGTACTATCCATTTAATTTAAAAAGCATTTTAAAACACGTCCATGATTTATTAAAAGTGAAGGCATCGGAACATAATCTTGAATTCAATTTATTTTTAGATGAAGAGATCCCAGAATTTGTTATGGGAGATAAAGGCAGAATCAATCAAATAATAATGAATCTTGCAGGAAATGCAATAAAATTTACAGAAGAAGGCGAAGTTAATATTTCTGTTAAGAAAATAGCTGAAACTGATGATAACTACACGATTAAATTCTCGGTAAAGGACACTGGTATTGGTATTCCAGAAGATAAATTGATTTCCATCTTCGATCGTTTCACCCAAGCAGAAGCCAGCACAACTCGTAAATTTGGAGGTACTGGATTAGGGTTAAATATTGTAAAACAATTAGTCGAATTACAAAATGGTAAAATTCAAGTAAAGAGTAAGTTAGGAAGAGGCTCAGAATTCTATTTTACTTTAGAATTTAAAAAAGTTGATACTTCCGTTGTTGAAACAATTGTACAAAATAATTCCAATAAGAAATTGATTGGAAAATTGACAATATTACTTTGTGAGGATAATATTTTAAATCAACGTTTGGCAGAAAATGTAATTCAAAAATTTGGTTTTCAATTGGATATTGCAAATAATGGACAGGAAGGTATTGAGCTGTTGACTAAAAATAAATATGACCTCATTTTGATGGATCTTCAAATGCCTATAAAAGATGGATACCAAACTACCATTTATATTCGGAAAGAGATGAAATTGGATATTCCCATAATTGCAATGACTGCCCATTCATTAGTTGGGGAACAACAAAAATGTTTTGATATTGGTATGAATGCTTACGTTGCTAAGCCTTTTAAACAACAGGATTTATTGAATGAAATACATACCGTGATTGAAAAAACTAAGGGAAAGCATTTTTTTTTACCTCTGGAGAAAGACGAATTACGAATAGAGGTAACGAGCATAAAAAATATTGATTTATCATACTTAGATGAGTTATCAGGAGGACAAGAAAATCATGATTTTAAAAAGGAGATGATTGAGCTATTCATCAAAAAAGTGCCGATAGACTTATATTTACTCGAAAAGGCAATCTCCGAAAACGAAAATAATAAAATAAAAACAATAGCTCACGATATGAAATCTTCATTATCGATGTTCAGACTAGAAAAAGAGGTAAAGTACTTAGAGAAAATTGAACAAAATATTGATACATCAGTAATCAATTATGATTTAACCAATGGATTTGTAAAATTTAAACGTGAATTAATTGAAATAATTAACTTTTTATCTGATGCTGAATATGCTCATGTAATGGAGTAATGGTTTGTAGAGAATGGGTTATTACTTAAATTCATTTATCTACTAATTGTATTTTTTGTAAAATATAAGATTTGAAATTCATTAATCATGCATTAAGATACGAATACTTTTTTTGATTATTAGAATAATTTATATGCTTTTACAAGTGATTATTTAAAATAAAATACTCATGAAAATTGGTACAATTTTTGTGAAAACTCTAAATTAATGTAAATATATGTTTGATTTCAATCCGTTAATTAACGTTCAATATCTTAATGAAATTTATGGGGATGACTTGTCTATAATACAAATCATGTTTGAATCTTTTTTGGAAGATAGTATGCCAATTTGGGAGAAAATATTTGAGGAAATTAATAGTCAAAATTTCAAGCAAGTCTCTGAAATGGTGCATCAAATTAAGCCTTCTTTTTCAATGGTTGGACTCCCTTTTTTGCATCCAAAAATCCAAGATTTTGAACTTAACGCTAAAGAAAACCCTGAATTAAATGAATTGCTGTCCAAATATAGAATTTTATCGATTGAGATAAACGAAGCAAAACGGGTTATTGAAGAAGAGCTTAAAAAATTGAAAGAACTTTGATAAACTTGAATAAATGAAAATTGGTATTGAAGCCCAGAGACTTTTTCGTTCGCATAAACATGGAATGGATATAGTTGTTTTAGAGCTAATACGTGCTTTACAAATCGTTGATACACAAAACGAATACTTTATTTTCGTGAAACCTGACGAAGATCGAAGTTGCTTATTAGAGACACCTAATTTTCATGTAATTGAGATTTTAGGATTCAATTATATTTTTTGGGAGCAAATTATGTTGCCAATTTATATTAAAAAGTATGGCATTGAAATTTTACATTGTACCAGCAACACTGCCCCTTTATTTCTTTCGATTCCTTTGATACTGACGCTGCATGATGTGATTTTTATGGAGAAATCAATAGGAAAAAACACCTCTTCAAATTATCAAAAGTTTGGAAACTTGTATCGAAAATGGCTTGTGCCAAGGCTTGTCCAAAAATGCAAAAAAATTGTCACCATTTCGGAAGTTGAGAAAGTGAACATTATCAAAACATTATCACTTAAAGAAGAGGCCGTAATTGTCATTCATAATGGAGTAAGTAGGCGTTTTGGAGTAATGATGAGCAATGAATTAATTGCCGAAGTACGAAAACAATGGAACTTAACGAATGATTTTTTTTTATTGCTTGGCAATGTTGAACCTCGAAAAAATGTGTTCAATACGGTGATGGCATTTGCTTCATTCGCAGAAAAAAATGCCAAACTCAAATTAGTAATTACTGGATTAGACTTAGCCTTTATAAAAGACATTTTACTCAAAATTGGCAAAGAGAAATTATTAAGCCAATTTGTTATTACTGGATTTGTTTCCGAAAAAGTGTTATATACATTATATTCAGAGGCAAAAGTTTTTCTGTATCCATCTTTAAGAGAAGGGTTTGGATTACCAATTTTGGAGGCAATGGCATTCGGTACTCCAGTCGTTACCTCTACTATTTCATCCATGCCAGAGGTGGCTGGTGAGGCAGCTTTTTTGGTAAACCCTTTTTCAGTGGAAGAAATTACGTTTGGGATGAAATCAGCGTATGAGAATTATAACCTTCGTCAAGAAAAAATAGCTTTAGGATATTCACGTATTAGCCTGTTTACGTGGCAAAAAACTGCCGAAAAAATGCTTTGCCTATATTTGAAAATTTCTGCTACATTTGATTTGCAAAACCAACCAGTTCTTTAAAAACCAAGTGATAATAATTTTGTAAAATTTGTAGAATTACTAAAGAAAATGTATGATATCATATAAGAAAAATGGACTCAATATTGTCATGATAATGATAGCGATAGAAATATTTTCGACAATAGCTAATTGTCAAAAAATATCTACAGATTCTTTATTATCACGAGCTTTTGCAAATGATCAACTTCTACTAACATTAATTAATTCTGCTCAAAAAATCTCACCCGAAATGAGAAGGTTTTCCAATGGAATAGAACTTGCTACTGCAAATCAAAAAATTGCTAAAAATATAATATACAGTGGAATATCATTTCTATCCAGTTACCAGTATGGAACTAACTATTCAGCAGTGAATGAGGTAAATAACCCAAATAGGTTTTCTACCAATCAATCTGGATTTTATAATATTGGAGTGGGTTTACAGCTTTCTCTTGTTAATATGATTAATCGTAAACATTTAATAAAGCAAACTCAATCGCAAATTGATATTGTTTTGAACGAGAAAGAAGGTGCAGCTCTATTTGTAAAACAACGTGTAATAGAATATTATCAGGAATTAAAATTGGCTCACAAACTGGTGCTCCTGAGTAGTAATATTAAACAGTCGGCACAGTTAAATTATAAAATGGCAGAAAGAGACTTTTTGCAAGGACAGATTTCCGTCGATCAGAATTCAAGAGTTTTAGATATTGTTAACAAATCTAAAATTGAGTATGAAACGTATTTGAACAGGTTTCAGACCAGTTTAATGCAACTTGATACCTATACAGGTATTAGTTTTTCAACATTATTAAATCAGCTAAAATGAGTTTTTTGCATTTTATAAAACTTCTATCCAAAAATATTCTTTGGCTGCTCTTAATCCCCACGGTTTTAGCAGTTTCTATTTATTATTTTACCAGCAATGAAAAAAAAGTATATTTATCAGAATCAACAATCTACACAGGAATTGCCTCAGGCTATGATTTAAATGGAACTACAAAGGCAGATTTTTATACAACGAGTAATGCTTTTGACAATTTATTGTCGTTAATCGAGTCCAGAGAGACAAAATTAGACGTATTAATTAATTTAATTACAGAACATATTTCCTTAAAAAAATATGATTCTACAATTTTAACTTGGGAAGCATACGACGAATTACAGAAAATAATTCCATTAGATTTAAAAAGTCAAGTTATAAAGCCAAATTTTTCTGAAACACGTGCCATGGTTGCCAGTTTGGTGAAAAACAACAATGACAATGTCCTGTATAAACTTATTTACTCGTTAAATCCGTATTATTCTCTCGAAGCACTCAAAAACATTAAGTCTTCTCGGATCAGCAACAGTGATTTAATTAAAATTTCTTACGAAACTAACGACCCATATATCTGTAAAAGAACGCTTGAGCTGCTTGAGGAGTCGTTTATGCGTAAAAGTAAGATACTACGAGAAGGACAAACAGGTTCAGTAGTCAGTTATTATGAAAATGAAACCAAAAAGGCTTTTTCTAAACTTGATTCCAATGAAAAGACGTTTCTTGATTTTAATAAATCCAACGATATTATTAATTATAACGAACAAACTAAGGCAGTAGCGACTGAAAAATCTGAATTATATGCACTGAATAATAACCTAGAGATGGATAATTCATCTTCCAAATCATCATTAGATAAAGTCAATGAGAGTCTCAAAGGAAGAAACAGTTTATTCTCTAATGGTTCAGCTATGATTAAAGAAAGGGATAAGTTATCCAATATTTACAACAAAATTGCATTAAGCGAACTTTTAAATACTGAGGGAGGTAGTAAGAAACAAGTGGATAGCCTGAAAAGTATAGCCCAAAAAACGGAAGGAAATCTTAAAACTTCTCTTGATAAGCTTTACACTGATAGTAATACTCCCAATGGTATTCCAACAAAAAGCGTACTAGATGAATGGTTAAAAACTACCCTTGCCTATGAACAAAGTAAAGCTAAATTGGCTGTAATGGGCAAACGAAAAAAAGAGTTTGACCAAGAATATAAAAGATTTGCACCGTTGGGAGCTATGTTGAAAAAAATTGAACGTCAGATAAGTGTTTCGGAACAAGAATATTTGGAACTTCTTCATGGGTTAAACATGGCAAAATTAACTCAACAAAATACCGAACTTACCTCGAAATTAAATGTAGTTGATCTTCCCTATTTACCCTTAAAACCTAATCCTTCTAAAAGGTTGATTTTAGTTCTTGTAGGTTTTTTGTCGGGTTTTGTACTGGTCTTAGCTTTTATCTTAGCCAATGCCTTGATTAACAGAACCTTACTTGAACCCTTAAGAGCTAGAAAAATAATTAATGCTCCTTTTTTGGGAATTTATCCCTTATTAGGGGGAGAAAACTCTGATTTTGTAAAAAGAGCAAATTTGCGACTGATACAGCAAATTCTTGCAAGTGTTGATATAAATATAAAACCTGTTACGATTGGCTTGTTAAGTATGCAATCAGGGGAGGGAAAGACTACAATCATTAACTTAATAGAAGAAGAGTTATTAAATCTTCACTATTCTGTGGAAAAACAATTATTGATAAGCAATTCATCCGACCATTTGACGAATTATTTACCCATAACGATTAAAGAACCAACATGTAAAACTTATGGAATATCAATGCCTAATAGTTTTGAAGATTTTTTGGTAGAAAAGGAAAAAAAACATAGAAATAGAAAAGATTTTATTTTAATTGAGTTTCCCTCATTAGAGGATATCGTTATAAAACCAGGGCTTTTTCCACAATTAAGTTTAACAATTTTATTGTGTCGAGCCAATCGATCGTGGAGTAAAGTTGACAAGAATATTCTCTCAAGTTTTATTAAAGCAACAGGAAATAATCCTCAATTTATTCTTAACGGTGTAGAACCCGATTTTGCAGCTGAATACATTGGTAAAGTTCCCCAAAAAGGAAACTCATTTTTAAAAAGAAAATTCAGATTTGATTTTAAAAACCAGAAAAAAATCGGTTAAAATATTTTAAATCGAATGTATCAATCCACATGAATATTAATGATATTTATATAGCTAAAAGCAATAAAATTGATAATTTTTGGCTAATCCCAGCGATTTTATTAAGCATTCTTTTTGGCTGGTTGATAGCAAATAAAGGTTTAACAATAGGAATAATACTGTTGTTAGTTCCTTTTATTGGTAGCTTTTTAATTGCAGTATTTCTACAACCACGCATAGGCATTCTCATGTTAGTAGTTTATTGTTTTATAATGCCAACCCTTGGCAAACACATAGAAGGTATTCAATTCGGTTTAGGGCAAGATGCAATCCTACTTCTTACTTGGTTAGGAATTCTATTTCATAGAAGCAACCGATACAGGTTTAGACATATCGATAATGATTTAGTTTGGTTAGCAGTGGTATGGCTTATCATCACTATCCTGCAATTGGCTAATATCGAAAGCCCCAGTTTTATGGGGTGGATTTTTGAAATGAGATCTGCTACCTTATATTGGGTGTTATCCATTCCTCTGTCAATGCTATTGCTTAATAAAAAATCGGATATCGACCTTTTCTTAAAAATTATTATCATACTGTCTTTTGTGGGTGCATTGTACGGTATCAAACAATTATATATTGGAATCGATGAAGCGGAAAATAGGTGGTTGGAAGCGGGAGCAAAAAAAACACACATTCTTTTTGGTAAACTTCGGATATTTTCATATTACGCTGAAGCCGCCCAATTTGGAGCTTCTCAAGCACAATTAGCTATTATGTGTTTGATTTTAGCCCTCGGACCATACAGCATCAAGAAGAAAATATTGTACGGAGTGGCTGCACTGGTGATTTTTTATGGAATGTTGATTTCAGGAACCAGAGGTGCAATGGCGGCTTTGGCTGGGGGAGCAATTATCTTTTTGGTTTTGAGTAAACAAATAAGAATTTTGATATTGGGAAGTTTAATCGGATTTAGTTTTTTAGGATTATTAAAGTTTACTTCGATTGGAAGTAGCAGTGCACAGATTGTTCGATTAAGAACTTCGTTAGACCCAAATGATGCTTCTTTTCAGGTAAGGCTTTTTAACCAAAAAATCCTGAAAGATTATTTGGCAGATAAACCGTTCGGTACGGGAGTGGGAACAATCGGAACATGGGGTACAAAATACAATGAGGATAAATTTATATCCCAAATTCCTCCTGATAGTTTGTATGTTAAGATCTGGGCAATGTATGGTATTGTTGGTTTTATCATTTGGTTTGGAATTATGCTATACATCACGGGTAAATCAGCTGGGATTGTTTGGAAAACCCGTGACCCTGTTCTTAAAAACCAGTTATTGGCTTTGTGTGGAGGAGCTACTGGAATATTACTATGCAGTTATGGGAATGAAGTTTTAAATGCAATGCCCTCATCTATAATTGTTTATATTAGTTGGGCATTAATTTGGTTAAGCCCAAGATGGGATACCCCACAACCTCAAACTGCTATCGTATGAAAGTACCATTGGTTTCAATAATTACGGTCAATTACGATACGCCAGCAGTAACGGCAGAAATGTTGCAATCACTTTCTAAAGTAACTTACCCTAATTGGGAGGTTATAGTAGTCGATAACGCTTCTCCTAACCATTCCTCAATCATTTTAAAAGATGAATTTCCATTTATAAAGCACATAAGTTGTCCTGAAAACCTTGGTTTTGCAGGTGGTAATAATATAGGTTTACATTTTGCAACTGGAAAATTTGCCTTTTTTATTAATAATGATACCGAGGTAACGCCTAACTTGATTTCTGAATTAGTCGATTACTTACAAGCTCATCCCAAATGTGGAATTGCTTGTCCGAAAATTAAATATTTTTATCAACCTAATATTATTCAATATGCGGGAGCGAGAGGTTTACACCCTCTCACAAGTCGAAGTTTTGACATAGGATATTTGAAAATGGATATGGGGGAATTTGATTATTGTAGCAAGACAGATTTACCCAATGGTGCCGCTATGATGGTTCCGATGAACTTGATAAAACAAATAGGACAAATGAGCGAAATTTATTTCCTTTATTACGAAGAGTTGGATTGGGCAATAAGATTTAAGAAACAAGGTTATGAAACTCATTACGTTGGTACTGCTGAAATTTATCATAAGGAATCAGTTTCAACGGGGAAGAACTCTCCATTGAAGACTTTTTATTTATACCGAAATCGATTTTTATACATTCGTCGTAATTATAAGGGATTAAAATGGTTTATTGCCAGTGCGTTTTTTATCCTGATTTCATCAATAGGTCATATTTTTAAACATGGATTAAAGAATGAGATGGGACACGCAAAGGTAATATGGAAAGCTTTGTTGTGGAATTTTTCAGAACCTCACCACAAAGAACCAAAAAATCATTCGTCAACTTTTATAGGTAACGTCAATATTGATTTGATTCCAAACCGATGATTCAATACATAAGTACTTCGATTCAATATTTTATGCTTACATATCTCACTATTCAGGTGGGATATTTATTATTTTTTTCGGTAGCAGGAAAAATTGGAAGAAAAATAAGCTATGCTCAAGCCAAAACGTTAAGAAAAATACGAATTTTTATTCCTGGTTATAAAGAAGATTCTGTCATCATCGACACCGCAAAAAACGTTCTCCTTCAGAACTATCCTTCCGAGATTTTTGAGGTCGTCATTATCGCCGATTCTTTTAACAAATCCACTTTAGAGGCGCTTAAAACTTTACCTTTAAAAGTAGTAGAAGTAAGTTTTGAACATAGTACGAAAGGGAAAGCTCTTCATAAAGCTATTGAAGCAACTGCTCATGAGCCAGTTGACATTTTACTAATTTTGGATGCGGACAATCACATTACAGAAGGTTTTCTTCATGCTATTAATAATGCTTTTGAACAAGGTTATGAAGTGGTTCAAGGACATAGAACAGCCAAGAACATGCAAACGCCATTCGCACTTTTAGATGCTTGTACTGAGGAAATAAACAACCATATTTTTCGAAGAGGGCATGTGGCAGTGGGGTTGCCTTCGGCTTTAATTGGTAGTGGAATGGCTTTTGATTGGCAACTATTCATTAGTCTTTTGGAAGATATTGGGGAGACTTCGGGTGAAGATAAAGAAATAGAATTTAGGTTGGTACGCCTCAGAAAGCAAGTAGCTTTTTTGGATGGGGTATATATTTACGATGAAAAAGTAGCAAAAACTGAGGTATTCAGTCAGCAAAGAAGCCGATGGTTAGCTACTCAAGTAGAATTTTTTGAAAAATATTTTTTGGAAGGTTGGGTTCAACTCTCCAAGGGTAATATTGCTTTTTTCAATAAAGTATTCCAAACTTATTTATTCCCCAGGGTTGTATTGGTGGCTGCTTTGAGTTTATGGCTACTTTTTACATTTTTATTTTCAACCAAGTTTTTCGGTTTTAGCCTCGGATTATTCGTAGCATTGGCAATTGCATTAATATTGGGGATTCCCGCAAAATGGTACAATAAAAAATTATTAATGGCTTTTTTGCAAATTCCAGTCGCTTTGTTTTCTATGTTGAAAGCTATGATGAGAATTGGCAAAGCCCGCAGGCATTTTATTCATACGCCGCATGGCGATTCAACTCAAAATAATTAATTATGCCTTGGGATATTATTGCCATACCTGCTATTCTTAGTCTTATTTGGGGCTTCAGCCAAGGTTTGAAAACTAAAAATAAAAAAATATGCCGCAAAGACCTGAAGCGTTTATTATAATTGCCCAGCAAGAATGGCAACTAAATTTGGGAAGTAACGCCAGAAACTTAGCAGTTGAGTTTAGTAAAAAAAATGCTGTTTTATATGTTAACCCTGCAATGGATATCAAGTCAATAATCCTACAAATCAAAACGGTTCATGGCAGGAATAGGTTAAAGTTAGCGTTGGGTTTAGGGGAAAATACTTTAAAAATTTCGGAAACTTTGTGGGTACACACGCCCCAAGCCATTTCCTTTTCAATTAACTGGTTGAAACAAATTAGCCTTTATAATTTTCTAAATGAAAGAAATAGTAAAGGTTTTTTTAAGAGTTTAAAAAAAGCGATTAATCAATTAGGATGGAAAAATGAAAAATGTGTAGTTTTTAATGACAGCCAAATGTTCACGGGGCTTTATATTAAAAAATACCTTCAACCTTTACTTAGCTTTTATTACATCCGAGATAATTTAACCGAACACCCTTATTTTAAATTTCATGGAAGTAGAATTGAACCTCAAACGATTGAGCTGGCAGATGCTGTTTTTACGAATTCTGCCTACTTAGCAGAGTATGCCAGAACTTATAATGACAATAGTTTAGACATTGGGCAAGGATGCGAAACAGAAAGGTATGAAGCAAATTATGTCCATTCTGAACCATCAGATTTAGCCCCTATTCCGCATCCTCGAATCGGCTACGTTGGTTTTTTAACGGGTGAAAGATTAGATATTAACTTACTCGAACAGTTGGCCTTGGCAAATAATGAATGGCAAATTGTACTAATTGGTCCTGAAGAAGTTATGTTTCAACAAAGTAATTTGCATAATCTAAAAAATGTGCATTTCTTAGGTTCAAAAGTGCCCAATCATTTGCCTTCATACATACAACATTTAGATGTTTGCATCAATCCTCAGCTAATAAATGCTTTAACGATTGGCAATTATCCAAGAAAAATAGATGAATATTTGGCAATGGGAAAGCAAACCGTGGCAACCGATACATCAGCTATGAAAATGTTTTTACCTCACGTGGAATTGGCAATTGGGGTAAGTGGATATGAAAAAGCAATTGCAAATGCATTATTACCCCAAAATGTTTTAGAAAGGGAGGCTTCCATTACCTGTGCTAAAAGTCATACTTGGGAAGCCTGCGTTGAAAAAATATATTCTATTCAGTATCAGTTATTAAATACCGATATGGGCGATATTCAAGTATAACTTAGGTGTTTTAAATTTAAAGAATCCACTACCATTTCTCGAAATCACCGCAATCTGGCATTATTAAGAAAACTCATTTAACCGCACATGATAAATCTTAAAAGTATAGTATCAAAACTTAGAAATAAACATTTTTTATCGCTTGTTGGTAACGGATCAATGTCGGTCTTGTCAATGGTAACAGTGGGTATTTTGCTAAGGTTTATGCCGAAAGACGATGTTGGATATTGGTTCTTTTTTCAAACAGTATTTGTTTTATTAGATACTTTTAGAACTGGTTTTTTGCAGGTTGCTATGATAAAATTTTATACTGGTGCCGAAAAAAGCAAGGCTGATGCTGTGCTGGGTTCAGTGTGGTTCTTGAGCTTATTGATAACAAGTATTTTAATTATCATTAATATAGTATCGATTTTCTTCTTGCCAAATATTCATAACGCTGGTATTATAAGTGTAATTCAATGGTTTGGTATTACTTTTTTGTTTACGCTTCCTTCAGCAATTGCATCATGGATTTTGCAATCTGACCAACGATTTGACAAACTTTTATTACTTCGAATTATTAATCAAGGTGCCTTTATTGTAATGGTTTTATTTGTCATCCTTTTTGAGAATTTAAACTTGGACTTAATCTTAATTATTAATGCCATGAGTTC
The DNA here is from genome assembly GCA_014376355.1 of Arcicella sp. Taxonomy (GTDB): domain Bacteria; phylum Bacteroidota; class Bacteroidia; order Cytophagales; family Spirosomataceae; genus Arcicella. The sequence goes on from JACMRQ010000069.1 coordinate 19,892, forward strand.
GGCTTTGATAAGTTTATATTGTATTGCAAAAGGTTGGACTCGAATAAGAACTTTTAGCAAAAGAACAAAGGACTCTATTTTGGAGCTTTTTCACTTTGGGAAATACAGTGTTGGTACCACAATTAGCACTAATTTGCTCAGAAGTTCAGATACTTTTATCATTATGTTTGTGTTGGGAACAGCGGGTCCTACGGCAGTTGCCATGTACACAATTCCGATGCGTTTGTTAGAAATAATCGAAATTCCTCTACGAGCTTTTTTATCAACGGGAATGCCCTCAATGTCGGAAGCATTCAATAAAGGCAATCGAAACGAAGTGGTTGCCATCATGCAAAAATATGCTGGAACGCTTACACTGGCTTTATTTCCTGTCTCAATTGTGGCTATTTTATTAGCTGATGTTGCCGTTACTTTTTTAGGAGGTAGCCAATATTCTGGAACAAATGCTGTTTCAGTTTATCGAATTTTCATGTGCTTTGCTTTGTTTTTTCCCATTGATAGATTCCTCGGTGTAACGTTGGATATTATTCACCAACCCAGAATTAACTTCTACAAGGTTTTGGTAATGTTGGCAACCAATATTGCCTTTGATTTTATAGGGATACACCTTTTTGGAAACATAAATGGTGTAGCATTAGCTACGTTCTTTACTTTTTTATCGGGAGTCTTTTTTGGCTATTTTTGGTTAAAAAAATATTTAGATTTTACGATTCTTGGCTTCTTTACGGTGGGTTTCGACGAAATTAAAATCATGGTAGTGCAATTTTTATTCAAAACAAAAACTATCAGCCAATGAAAATTACTCACCTGATACTAGTCCACGAAAATCCTTTGCAAATAAAGAGGCTAATTCAGCGTTTGGCTCATCCAGATGCTGATTTTTATGTTCATGTTGATTTAAAAACGGATATTAATCCTTTTCTTTTCTTGCAGTCCCAAAATATAAAATTTATTATAAACCGAGTCAGAGTTCATTGGGGAGCCTATAGTGTTGTCCAAGCAACTGTAAATGGTTTATCGGAAATTTTAAAAACTGGTAATAAATATGATTATATCAATTTAATGAGTGGGCAAGATTATCCTTTAAAAAGTACGTCCGATATTCATTATTTTTTAGAAAACAACCCTAATAAAGCGTTTATGCACACGCTTTCTGTTGAAAATGAATGGAAAGAAGCAATTCATAGAATAACAAAATATCATCTATCTGAATACACTTTTTTGGGGAAATATACGCTTGAAAAATGGCTAAACTTATTCTTGCCTTTAAGAAAAATGCCCAATAATTTGGTAGCCGTTGGACGCTCACAATGGTTCACTATTACGAGCACACACGCCGAATACCTTGTGAACTATTTACAGAAAAATAAAAATGTAAAAAGGTTCTTTGAACTAACTTGGGGAAGCGACGAATTCGTATTTCAAACTATACTTTTTAACTCCGAATACCAAAAAGACATAGTAAACGATAACCTTAGATACATTGATTGGTCAGAAAAAAAAGCAAGTCCTAAAACGCTCACAATTAACGACTTATCAACTTTACTCAATTCTGGAAAACTTTTTGCTCGTAAGTTCAATGAAACTTTAGATTGTCTTATCATAAATGAACTTGATAAGCAATAATTTCATTTTAAAGTGAACTCATATTACTTAGCAACTCTTATCTTAGAACTTATTTTATCCGAAAATGCCAAAAATTTTATTTTGTGAAAAAAATATTGTTAGCTTAAGCGGTTGATTGGGATTCATTAGGAGAAAACTTTTAGCTATTTTTAAACGTATAGGTTGTCTGCAAGTATGTCACTTTTAGTGCTATTTTGCCGTAAATTTTTAGCGATATTTTGCGTATTTTTAGCAAAGAATTTAGCGTTAATTTTGACAAATCCCAATTCAATTTTGTTGTAAATTTTTAGTGGTATTTGGGGTGTTTCTATCTATACATTTAGACTTGATTTTTATGAAACACAAGTCAAAATTTCATGTAGTAAATTCGGAGTGAATCAGCTATTCTACCCTTTGCTTTTTATTGGTAAAAGCTAATATTTTGTAAAATATTGCCTTGTTTTTTATTGAAAATATTTCTCTGATAGTTTTATTTGAATACATCATCGAATCATGGACTTTCTTAACTTCGGGAGCAATTATTTGGTATTGTTTGTTTAATCCAATAAATTTTCTTCCTCCTTGCATACCTTTTTCCTTGGCTATTCTTAACCCTTCCAAAGTGTTTTCTCTTCTTAAACTCCTTTCGGTATCAGCCAAAATACACATCAAACGATGAAATAGGTCTCCCATTGGGGTTGTGGAATCAAAAGACTCGTTCAAAGATTTTAGGTGAATTCCTCTCAATTTCAATTGTTCAATCAGTTTAATAAGTTGAACCATATCTTTTCCTAAGTTTAAGAATCTGCAAACCACAATGGAATCACCCTGTTTTGCCAAAGTTAATAATTGCTCAAACTCAATTTGAATAAACTTCACACCCGAAACTTTATCCGTAAAGATTTTCCTGCAGCCTTCCAGACGAAGAATATCTAACTGCAAATTTATGTTCTCCTCTGATGTCCAAGTCAGTGCATACCCAAATTTTATCATGGTAAATGCTTGTCAAAGTGTTTAATTTAAGGTATTCAGTTCCATCATAAATCGTTTTTACTTAGCCAGTTAAATAGGTTGGATTCAGATGTACCGTAGCGTTTGGCGATAAATTTTTTAGTTGAACCATTTTTTATCAAAGCTTCAATTTCTACTTTGTAAATATCAAGTTTACTTTTACCTGCTCCTTTGGGTCTGCCGAGTTTTACCCCATTAGCTTTTTTGGTTTGCAAAGCCTCCTTCGTTCTTTTAGAAATTAAATCTCTTTCAATTTCTGCCACCATCGAAAATACCATTGCCATCACTTTACTCTGGATGGTATCATCTAATTGCCAACCTCCTTTAACCGTGTACATTTTAATTCCTTTTTGAGTAGCTATGGCAATGATTTCCATACATTCAAGCATGCTCCTACC
>JACMRQ010000511.1 GCA_014376355.1 Arcicella sp.
TTTATTTTATAAAAGATATTAAAAACTTGTTTCTAAGGGATTTGACAAAGGATTTATTTTTAATGTCAGCATTAGTAGTATCGTTTTGTCCTCTCCTACTCTATTTTATAAGCACCCAAGGAATTCATGCAAATAATACTGGATTTATTTGGCAAACAGGCGTTTCTTCTTGGTGGTTTTTCTATTCAATTTATGTTATTTCCAACTTTATTATCTGGGGATTATTTCTGAATTATTCTCAAAATAAATACCAAAGTTTATGGAAAATTGCCACTATTTTTCCCTGTTTAATTGCTATTTATAGAATTGGAATATATAATGATTTTAATATTCGAGTATCATTTCCTTCATTTTTCATGCTATCAATTTTGGTAGGAATTTCTCTAATTGAAAGTAAAAAATCTTTCGTTATAATCGGAGTTTTTATACTGATATTGGTCAACTCCTTATCAAATGTCAATCATATTGCCAACAGTTTTTACTTCGATAAAGTATTAACCACGATTGAAAAACCGTTTATTTTTAAGGCAAGAAATATGCTTGAGTATCAGCGGGTTGCCTACGGAGATGAGTCGGCTATTCTGGAATATTCTTTGAAAAAGGATTCGGTTTTTGAGAAATATTTTTTAAGAAAATAAGAATTTCATTATTTAGTAATTTTCAAAAATAGCGAACTTCCAAAAAATCCTTTCTTCAGTAGTTTCTCTTCCATTTTCACAATTTTGTAAAAAACTTCATTCAACCAATCAGGAGGAATACTTACATCTGAAACCAATTTTGAAGTATCGATAAAACCTAATTTCATCTGAATTTGTTGAAAAGTTCTTACCAACAATACCAATGGGGCAAGAATCCACGTCCAATAAGAATGATATTGAATTTTGAGAGAAGTATTTACCGTAAATTCTTTAAAATCTTTAAGTGTAAATCGCCATTTCCCTCCTACCGCTATGTCGTGTGTACCATAGAAAATATCAAATGAATTATTATTAGAAAGAAAAATTCCCTCTGGTTTCAACAAGGAGTCAATTGAAGATAAAGCCTTAGATATCTGACATTTACACAAGCAATAAAATACATCATTACAAATAATTACATCAAATTTTTGGTTTGTGAAAACCGTTACAACATCATCAATATTCACTTTTTGAACATTGAGATTACGGCATTTTGAGAAGCGAATTGAATTATCAGAATAATCAATACCTTGAAGATTAGAATAATTATTTTTGCGTAAAAAAGCCAGTAATCCACCCGTTCCACAACCAATATCCATAATGGAAATGTCTTTATTTAAAGCAAATTTTCCTTCAATTTCCTTTAATACTTTTTCATGAAGAATTCTATACCACCAAAGTTTTTCTTCGGCTTCAAACATCATTCTGAATTCTTCTTCGCTACTATTGAGCATTATTTATTTTCTTAGTTTTGAGGATATATTGAGGAGTATTGCTTTGAGTAAGAAAAATTTTTCCGATGTACTCACCTACAATTCCAATAGAAATTAATTGTACTCCCCCAAAAAAAAGAATTACCAATCCAATCGGATAATCCACAATATTTAAGAACTGAAAAATGGACAGAATCAGCGCCACAAAAGTCGAAAGTAAGCCCAAAAATAGTGCTATGCGAACGGGAAGCAGCGAGTAACCAAATAAAATATTAAGGAATAAACTTGCTAATTTTTTGAAAGTATAATTAGATTCTCCGTGATGACGATCATTATGCTGAACGGTGACTTTTCCAATATTATCGGTAACATTAAAAATCAGTCCGTCAATGTATGGATAAGGGCCTTTGTAAAGACAAATTTCTTCTACAACCTCCTTTTTAATCAATTTAAAGCTTGATAAATATAAATCTTGCGGTTTTTTGAAGAGTAAAGTTGTAATTTGATTCACAAACCAGCTTCCAACATTTCTAAATTGATGATGTTTTTTTTCATCGTATTGACCATAAACTATGTCAAAGTCACTCTTTTGAGCCGTTTCTAATAATCTAATTATTTCAGAAGGGGGATTTTGAAAATCATCATCGATGATAACTGAATAGTCACCTTTTGCGTAGTTCAAGCCGCACATTACGGCATTAAATTCACCAAAATTTTTACGAAGAGATAAAAAAGAAATATTATTAAATTTCTCCGCAAGTATAAGACCTATTTTCTCCGAATCATCTTTACTGCCATCATTTACTAAGATTATTTCAAAGGAATATGCAGATAATTGTTCTTGCACGGATTGCACAAGTTTATGAATAGTAACGGCTCCGTGATATACTGGTATGATTACTGATAAAAGCATTTTATAAGTTTTATGGTAATAAAAAAGTAATGATGTGTTTAAAATTGATTAACGTATTGAATGATGTAGGAGATTTCTTCTGCTATTAAGGCATTATTAAGGGGTAAACTAACAACTTCCTGATGAATTTTTTCGGTTATGGGCAAGTTAAGTTTATCCCATTCTTTGTAAGCCAATTGTTTATGCGGTGCAATCGGATAATGTACGTCTGTTCCAACACCTTTTTCACTCATAAATAATCTAAATTTATCTCTATCTTTAACCCTAATCACAAATAAATGCCAAGCGTCGTTTTCAATTGAATCTGAGGGCGGAAGAATAATTTTTGGGTTTTTTATTTCAGTTAAATATCGTTCAGCCAACTGTCTGCGATACAAATTATCGGCATCAAGATTAGGCAATTTGACACTCAAAATTGCCGCTTGAATTTCGTCCATTCGGCTGTTATATCCTTTATGGTCAAATACATATTTTTCACTTGAACCATAGTTTCGCAATGCTCTTATTCGTTCAGCAAAAGCATCATCATTGGTGGTAATCGCTCCTGAATCACCCATTGCTCCCAAATTTTTGGAAGGATAAAAACTAAACCCTGCTCCATCTGACAAATTTCCAGTTCTTCTGCCCATATACGTTGCTCCGTGAGCCTGAGCAGCATCTTCAAAAACTTTTAAATTATGCTTGCGTGCAAGGTCATTAATAGCGTTCATTTCACAGCATTTTCCGTAAAGATGCGTTACTAAAATGGCTTTAGTTTTTGGGGTTATTGCTTTTTCAATTAACTGATAATCAATTAAATAATTATCGAGCAACGGCTCGATTGGAACGGGTGTAAAATTGGCATTGGTAACAGAAAGTATCGTTGCGATGTAGGAATTGGCAGGTACTAATATTTCTGAATTTGCAGGAAATTCAGCAGCTTTTAATAATATGGTGAGGGCATCTAAGCCATTGGCGACACCAATACAATGTTTTGTACCACAATATTGGGCAAACTCGAATTCAAATTGGTTTAATCGTTCTCCTAAAATATACCAACCAGAAGTTAGTATTTGCAGGACTACTTCAGAAATTTGGGATTCATAAATCTGATTAGTCGCTTTAAGACAAAGGAAAGGAATCTTCATTTATTAAATTTAAGCTAATGCTACTTGCTCGTAAGGTTCAAAGACGTAATCGTCTTTATCATACTCAGTATTGGCTAACACAAGAAGAATGGATGAATCATGGAATTCATCCATTACGTGCCAATCTTCAGGGGCTAATAACAAGCATTTTTCAGAGGAATTCAAATGAAAGTATTCTTGAGAATCATTATTATCAACAAAGACTCTACAACTGCCTGAGATGCAGATTAAGGCTTGCCAACTATTTATATGACGGTGTCCGCCTCTTTCATGTCCTTGTTTTCCACGAATGTAAAAAATTCGTTTAATTTCACCAGGTAATATTTTTTCAAAAACGGTCAAATCGCCTGCATCAGATTCAAAAGTACTTAGGGGTATAAATTTTGCCATAGATTTTATAAAGTTTAATAATTTATGTAAATATAATAATTTTCAGTTAAATAGAAGGGATGCAATTACGAATCATACTGTAAAATTCAATGAAACCGTTTTTTATTTTGTTAATTCTATTTCTGAATGGAGCATAGGTTGAACGCATTTAAAAATGCGAGTTAATTATAAAATTAAGAACTTTGTCAGATGAACTGGCAAACATTCTTTCGAGACGTTGCCGATTTTCATATAAATCGACGCAAGAGGCATAATTTATTAAACATTTTAGTAATATCAGTCTGTGCCTTCGTGTGCGGAACAGACGACTTTGAAGATACTGCCTTGTATGGCACTCAAAAAGAGCCTTTTCTTAGGACGTTTTTGGAATTACCCTATGGCATACCTTCTCACGGTACATTTAACAGAGTCCTAAATTTTTAGACAGAGACGCTTTTGCTGACAGTCTTTATCGTTGGTCAAAAGAAATCGGGCGGCGTACCGCTTTATTAACCCTTAACGAAGAATATACCCAAATTCAGTATTGATGGTAAAGTTCTTCGATCAACAGCTCAATCTCTGAAACATCACTTTATCAAAGTTCGATAGATGCAATGAAAACGGATTTAAAAGCGGTTGATAAAAAAATCAAAGAGCTTATTGACAATGATCCACAACTTAAAGAACTCTTTTACATTGCGGAGTGCCGCCCAGCGGAGTGCCGCCCAATTGATTCAGTTAAGGGAATTGGACCAGTCATTGCCACTGAAGTATTGATTACAACAAACGAATTTAAGGCGGCAGACAACCCTGACATTACTGACCCTAAAAAATATACTTGCGGGTGGCGTTCCGCTTACAGTGGTTTCGCTCCCTTTGAACATTCATGTGGTTCGCCACCCGCAAGCAAATATAAAGGCAAGTCCAGAGTCAGGAATAAAGCTAATAAGAAAGTGTAATGGAGCCATGTCCGCCATCCAACACCGCAAAGAACTTAAAGAATAGCGGGCGGCGAACCGCTACCAACGTAAAGTTTGGTGAGGGTAAAAGTGAAATGCTCGTGATGAACAACGTTTGTCACAAGTTAGTCCACCGTATTTTTGCTTGCGTTTCTCGTAGAGAAAAATGTAAACAAACATTTGCATGAATCATAGAAACCGTTCCGCTGCATTGGCAATTAAATGTCACTTTTCGAGAAGATTTGCAAAGAACGCAAATTGGAAATGCTCTTGAAAATTTAGCCTTCATTCGTAAGTTATCACTCCAATTACTCAATAAAATAACTAAAAAAGAGAGTATCAAAAGTAGAAGAAAGTTAGCAGATTGGAATGACCAATATCTAATCCAAATACGCTCCGATATTTAAATGCGTTTGACCTAAATAGAGCAATAAAATAGGAATTATCCATGAAAAGAGTTTGTAAATCTTTCAGCACACACTTTAATTTATAACAAAATATTTTCACCCAAGTACTTTAAAATAAAATTCAAGGTTTCAATTGCTAGTAAAAGCAAAAACCTCACTAAATAAAGGAGGTTTTTGCTTTTACTGGCTTGAATTTATTAGTTTATATAACCTGGATTTTGGGGTGTTAGATTTGGGTTATTCAACATCTCTTGTTTACCCAAAGGCAACAATAAATGTTTTTCTAATAGGGGTTGCTTCGAACTTTCGTTAATATGCCCCACAAAGTTTTCAAACTTTTTCGTGTTTTCATTAAATGCTTTGCGGAGACGGATCATATCAAACCAAGTGATTTGCTCGAAACATAGTTCGTGCCATCTTTCTTTCCACACGGCTTCTCTAAAAGAACTCTGATTGTATGTACCCAAATCTGGAGTAACCAATTTTGCTCTGTCTCGAATACGTTTGAAGGCATCATAATTTTGCTGAATTGGTCCCGATGCTTCATTTTGAGCTTCTGCATACATCAATAAAACATCAGCGTATCTAATTTGTGGGACATTTAAGTTATCATTTCGAGTTCCTGCCACACCAAATGTACCATTCGCAGTTTGATTAAAATGTTTGAATATATAAGGTGCTCCTAAATCAAATTTAGCTCCGTTTCCATTCGTAAAATAACTGGTATAAAAATATCCTTCTTGATCCTTTGTTCGAAGGTCACCCGCTTCATACGATTTATAGAAACTTGGCGTTGGCACCGTGCTACCCGTTCCCCCAGGTCCATTGTAATTAACGGGTTTGAAGTTTGGATACATATTTCCCATTGGATTTCCAGCTACTAATGTATTATATTGGATCATAAAAAGGTGTTCCAATTTGTTTTTTTGGTTCTCTTTATGAACATCCGAATAGGTAGGAAAAAGATTAATAACCGATGGATTGCTATTGGCGTAAGTAATAACTTCAAGTGCTTTGTCGGCGGCTAATTTATAGTGCGTTGCTCCTTTACTAAGAGGAAAACCAGCCATTGTTAAATAAACTGCTGCTAATTGTGCCTTAACTGCTGCTAAACCAACTCTACCGCTTCCATCCATCCAAACCAAGCCAGCATTTTCTGCTTCGGTCAAGTCTTCAATAATTAGTTTGTAAATATCTTCTTTAGGAGCTCTCTTCGGTAAAAAATCGGCTGAACTTGCTGTTTGAGGGCTTGTAACTAATGGAATATCTCCCCAAAGTCTTACTGCCGAAAAGTAGGCAGAAGCACGAAGAAACTTAGCTTCCCCAATAATTTTTTTCTTCTGAGCCTCTGGCATTGGTGTGATTGGTGGCACCTTCAAAATTACTTGATTTGCCTGTGCAATCACCTTATAAAGTCCATTCCAATAATTTACTACATGAGCGGTATTTCCATCGTGAACCAAACCATAGATATTATTCAAATCAGAATTTTGGGCTGTTTCAGTAGTTGAAGTACCAGTTAGAGCTTCCAAAAGTTGCCAATTGGAAGAAAAAATCCCTGCTCCTCCACCCATAAATCTTATATCAGCATAAACTGACGCAATGGCTGCTTCTGCGTGATCGGGAATTGTATAAAAACTTTCGGGCGTTAAATTGGATGGAGCTTTCTCTTTTAAGAAATCCGAGCACCCAATTTGTCCAATCAAAAATGCACTTAGCATAGCAATCTTGATGGATTTTGATATATTTATCATATTATTTTTAGCTTTCATATCCAAAATTATTTATCATAAAATTTTTACTAATTTGTATTCAAATGGCACTATAAATTAGAGCGTTATCTGAAATCCCAACATATAAGTTGTTGGTTTCGGATAATTATGCCAAATCATACCTTGTGAGAAAGCACTATTTCCATCACCTTGATTAGTAGGAGTTACTTCTGGATCACCAACAATTTTATCTTTAACCAATAAGAAAACGTTTTGAGCTGTAGCATACACTCGCACTCGGTTCATTTTTAACTTATTTGTTAGCAAAGACGGTAACGTATATCCTAATAAAAGATTTTTACCACGGATAAATGAACCATCTTTAATCCACCAAGAATCCACGTTAGTTACGTAACCAGCTCTTGTGTCTCTAATCTCAGCAATCATCGTATTTTGATTCTGCGGAGTCCAAGCATTTAGAACCGATGTATAACTGTTAGCTAATGCCTGACGGTCTTCGCTCGGATGTAAATTCATCAACATTACATCATTACCGTAAGAATATTGTAGTTCGAGGGTAAGGTCAAAGTTGCCATATTTAAAGGTATTCGTTAAAGCACCCCAAAATTTAGGACTACCATTTCCAATAATAGAACGGTCAGCATCGGTAATTGCATTATCTCCGTTGACATCCAAATATTTTATGTCCCCAGGAAGGATGGTCAAACCATTACGATAGCTGGTAAATTTAGCAGCTTTTTCTCTTTCAGATTCGCTCCACACACCCAGACGAGTAAGTCCCCAAAAAGAACCCACAGGTTCACCGATACGAATAATATTGGTTGGGTTAGTAAAATCAGGTCCACCTACATTGAATATATCGGAAGGAGTTGCCAAAGAAAGAACCTTATTTCTATTGAATGAAATATTGAAATTAGTATTCCAACGAATTTTTGTGGTATTGATATTTACCGAATTTACGGCAAACTCAAATCCTTTATTTTCCATCGAGCCAACATTCCTTCTGATTGTTCCATAACCACTGGTTCTTGGCACTGGCGCATCAAGTAACATATCAGATGTTAGGCGGTAATAGTAATCCGCTTCGATATTAACCCTGCCATTAAACAAACCAATTTCTAAGCCTATATCTGTTTGTGCAGTCTTTTCCCATTTTAAATCTGGATTAGCGAGTCTTGAAATACCCGTACCTGTTACCCGAGTATCATTAAAAACAGCTCCATAATTTGAACTAAGCAATGATAAAGATGAATAAGAAGGAATTTCAGAGTTACCCGTCAAACCAAAACTTGTTCGTAATTTCAGATTACTAATTGTTTTATTTCCTCGTAAAAAATCTTCTTCTGAAACTTTCCAAGCAAACGCACCTGAAGGGAAGAAGGCAAACTTGTCATTTTCTCCAAATCTCGAAGAACCATCAGCTCTTCCAGTAACGGTAAATAAATACTTGTTACTTAAACTATAATTTACTCTACCAAAATAAGAGTTAAAAGCAAATTTGGATGCTCCCGAGCCAACTGCTGGAAGCGTTGAACCTGCTCCAAGATTATTATACCCAAAATAGTCAGTGGCAAATCCTTGAACACTTGCACCAATATTAAAGAAATCAGTTTGTTGCCATGAAATTCCTAATAATCCAGTTACTGAATGTTTTTGGTTGAAAGTCTTCGTGTAAGTCAAGAAATTTTCTAATGACCAAAACGTTTGTCTTTGATTTGAAACAGAAGCAGTACCTTGCTGTCCAATGGCTAAAGTTCTGGTTTGTGATTGATTATTTTCCTGTGTAACAATATTTACACCCAACACTGTTTTCATTTCTAAGCCTTTGGCAAGACCTATCGTTGAATATACTGAGCCAAGGGTAGTTTGAGTATTTAGAATAAATTGACGACCCATCAATCGGTGAATTGAACTAAAAGAGCCTTCGGCATACGGATAATCACGGTTGTTAGCATACGTTCCATCGGCATACTGAACAGGGAGAAAAGGAAAATCTTCCACAATTTGGCGAGGAACAGCATCATTAACGTCGGATAAATTCTCAGTTTGACTGTTATAAGCAAGCGTTCCACCCACTTTTAACCACCTTCTTATCTGATCATCAAGTGTAAACCTTCCTGAATATCTTTTCAAATAAGTAGTTTTTAAAAGTCCTTGATCATCTCTGAAACCTAATGAGAATGAATATTGTGTTTTTTCATTTCCGCCATTAAAGCCTAACTGATGATTTTGAGATAGTTTATTTTGGGTTGCTTCCTTAAACCAGTCAGTATCAAATAATGGATTTCCATTTGCATCGAAAACTCTTGGATCAGTTCGGCGTAATTTTGGATTCAAATATGCCCATTTTCCTGCATTCCAGCCTGTTGGATCATATTTTTCCATATTTTTCCATGCCAAATCCTCAACAGCCAAGTACTGCTTTGCGTTTAAAACTTCAGGGCGATTTGGTCCAATTGTATTCACACTAAAATCCGCATTGTAGGTTATTTGTCCCTCACCAGCCTTCCCTTTTTTAGTCGTTACCAACACAACTCCATTAGCCCCTCTTGCTCCATAAATAGCGGTTGATGAAGCATCTTTTAACACTTCAACTGACACAATATCGTTTGGATTTATGTAGTCAATCGCATTACTAAATTGTGACTGATTATTTTGTGGAAGCATAACTCCATCAACAACATAAAGTGGATTATTGGAAGAGTTAATCGAACTAAATCCTCTGACACGAATGGTTGTTCTACCACCAGGTCGTCCAGAATTGGTATTTACTTGCACACCAGCCATTCTTCCAGAAAGAGCTTGATTAAGAGAAGCAGCAGGACGTTCGAGAAGTTGATCTTGTTTTACTGAGCCAACGGAACCAGTTAAATCAGATTTTTTCTGAGTACCATAACCAATCACTACAACTTCATCCAGCGCATTTTCATTGGGTAATAATACCATTTCAAAAATAGTCTGATTACCTACTGTGATTGATTTAGTAGCAAAACCAACGTAAGTAAATACAAGCACCGATGAACTATTTGGCACATCAATCTTGAATTTTCCATTTGCATCGCTTGACGTGCCTCTGACAGTTCCTTTAATCGCAATATTAGCACCCACAATAAATTCACCTTTCTCATCTTTAACAATTCCTGAAACAGACAGAGGGGAATTGTTCTGACCCATCATTGTCATGAAGGAAAGAAGCAACAAAGGGATTAGAAGATACCTCGACAGGTAAAATTTACGTTCCATAATAATAGATTGTTAAGATTTATAAAAAAAACACTCAGAAAAAGACCTACTGAAAATATAATTTAGAAAATATTTCCTTCAAATTCAATAATAGATTTTTTGTTAATATTGATAAATAGTTTTAATATTTAAAAGAGGAGGAAGTGTTGTCTTGGAATTTTAAAGAAGTAGTTTCAATTTTGTTGGAATTCTAATGAGCAAATTTAGTTTTAATATATTTTAACATTTATTCAAAATAATACAATACTTATTCCTTTTTGTACAATACCAATAAAAATAGAATAATCACTGGATAATTTTAAACTTGAAATTCAACGTTAAAATTTTTATGTGATTTATTAAATTGTAATTTTGCTTGTATCAAAAAAACAAACCCAAAAAAATGAAAAAATATTCCCTCGTATTTTTAGTCTTATTTTGTTATTTTCATCAATCAAAAGCTCAGTTAAAAGCATTGACCCAACGAAATAATGCGGTATCCAAAAAATCAAAAGAACACAAATTGAAATTAGTTTGGAGTGATGAATTTAATTATAAAGGCTTGCCAGATTCCACAAAATGGGGTTTTGATGTAGGAGGAAATGGTTGGGGAAACAATGAAGCCCAATTTTATACAAAAGCTGATACTAATAATGCAATCGTTGGAAAAGGATTTTTATCAATTATTGCTCGCAAAGAAAAATATGAGAATAAAGAATATACCTCCGCTCGTATGATTACAAAAGGTAAAGCAGATTGGAGTTTTGGGCGAGTAGATATTAGAGCAAAATTACCCAAAGGGCGTGGCACTTGGCCTGCGGGTTGGATGTTAGGTTCAAACATAAACACCGTTGGCTGGCCTCAATGTGGCGAAGTTGACGTTATGGAACACGTGGGTTATGATCCAGATACTATTGTGGGCAGCATTCATTCAACTGCCTACAACCATGTGAAAGGGACGCAAAAAACGAAGCGAATTTTTATTAAAAATCCCTACACAGAATTTCATATTTATAGTTGTGAGTGGAATACTGAAAAAATGGTTTTCCTATTGGATGGAACACCTTATTTGACCGTTCCAAACGAACACAAAACCGAAAAAGAATGGCCATTTAATGATCCAATGTTCGTAATACTGAATGTGGCAGTTGGTGGAAATTGGGGTGGAAAAAAGGGCATTGACGAAAGCATTTTTCCTGTGCGTATGGAAGTGGATTATGTGCGGTTTTTTCAGTAGGATAAGATTTTGATTGATATTTAAAGCCGTTTCAATCCAATATTGAAACGGCTTTTTGCACCATAACTATCACTTATAACCCTCATCTAATCTGCGGAATGTATGTATTTTTACATACATTCCGCAGATTAGATATAAAAATATGATAGGTCGTAAAAAAGAATTAGAGATTTTGGCAAATGCATACTCCTCAAAAAAACCAGAATTAATAGCCATTTTTGGCAGAAGACGAGTAGGAAAAACCTATTTAGTTGGGTCATTTTTTGAAGGAAAAATAGACTTTGAACTCACGGGTTTAAAAGACGGTACGAAACAGCAGCAATTAAGAAATTTTGCGTATAGCCTAAAAGATGTTCAAAAATTAGAGGATTTACCACCGCCTCCCATTGACTGGTTAGAGGCTTTTCACCAATTGAAAACGTACCTCGAATCTTTGGGTAATAGTGAAAAACGAAAGGTTATTTTTATAGATGAATTGCCTTGGATGGCAGGTGGAAGGTCTGATTTTCTTACTGGATTTAGTTATTTTTGGAATAGTTATGCAGTTAAAGCCAATATTGTGGTAGTGATTTGTGGGTCGGCAACAGCATGGATGATTCAAAAAATTATAAACGACAAAGGAGGTTTGCATAATCGTGTTACCCGTAGAATTCACCTTCAATCCTTTACATTGGCTGAAACAGAAGCCTATTTTCAAGAAAAACACATCGCTTTTGACCGTTATCAGTTGCTGTTGCTTTATATGACAATGGGCGGAATTCCGCATTATTTGGATCAAGTGGAAGGAGGCAAAAGTGCCATTCAAAACATTGATGATATTTGTTTTCAACCGCAGGGTTTATTACGAACAGAGTTTGATAATCTTTACAGTGCTTTATTCTCAAATTCTGACCGCTACGAATCTATCGTTTCAGCCTTATCCTCAACTTGGAAAAGTATGAGTAGGGCGGAGATAATTACCAAAACAAAAATATCAGACGGAGGAGGTTTAACAATGATGTTACAAGAATTAGAGCAATCTGGGTTTATTTCTTCTTACATTCCGTTCGGCAAAAAGAAAAAAGATACACTTTTTCGCCTAACTGACTGTTATTCGCTATTTTATCTAAAATTTATTCAAAACATTCCACTCAAAGAAACCGTCTCATGGCAATCGTTAAGTAAAACCCAAACGTGGATAACATGGAGTGGATATGCTTTTGAAAATATCTGTTTTCATCACATTGATAATATTAAAGCCGCTTTGGGAATTGCGGGCGTACATTCCAATCAGTACAGTTTTTTGGCAAAAACAACCGATGAAATAGAAGGGACTCAAATAGACCTTTTAATTGACCGACAAGATAGCGTTATCTCATTATGTGAAGTAAAGTTTTATAACGATGAATTGGTTTTAACAAAAGAAGATGCTGATAATTTACGTAGAAAAAAAAGTATTTTTAGGCACGTAACAAGTACAAAAAAGCAAATTTTCATCGTACTAATAACGACTTTCGGCTTGATAAAAAACAAGCACAGTTTGGGATTGATAGATAACGTTTTAGACATGAATGCTTTATTTTAACCCAAAAAAGCCGTTTCAGTCTCCTGAAACGGCTTTTTTTCATAATAAAACCTTTATGCAATTACAATCGCTGTTCCTTTTTCAACATCCTGCTCAACGGTTTTATACTTGATATTTTCTTTTATTGAACCATCTCGATATTGAACTGTTACCCGCTGATTTCTATCCGCAATTTTTACTGCTTGACGTGGAACAATTTTCTCAACTGTTCTTTCACTTGGGTCATGATAATCTTGTTCATCCCCTCTTCCGCCAGCTAAACCTCCCAATAATGATGATAACGCATCATCTTTTTGAGTTTGTAACTTTGGCTGCGGAGCTTGTTTTGCTTGCTGTTTTGGTGCTTGAGCTTCTTGAATTTCTGGCATATCAGCCTTCATCAAGAAACTAACTGTATCAATATTGATTCTGCTTAAAAAACGCTCAAACAATTTTACAGCTTCAAATTTATAGATTAGCAAAGGGTCTTTTTGTTCGTAAGAAGCATTTTGAACCGATTGTTTTAAATCATCCATATCTCTCAAATGCTCTTTCCACTCTTGGTCAATCAGACTCAAAGCAATGGATTTTTCCATCTCTTGAATTAATTTACGACCACTCGTTTCAATTGTTTCTTGAGCATCAGCAAACATATTTGACACCATAGTTCCACTCACAATCGGCACTTGCATTCCCGTATATTTATGAGAAAGTGCTTCCTTCGCAAAACTGACAACTTTATTCATCAATCCTTTGTTTTTGGCTTGATAATGTACTTCGGCTGCATCGTATAATCGAGTGGTTCTTTGTTGGGTATTTAATTTAGGCGTTTCATCACGTGAAAATGGAGGCTGAATTCCCAAAATCTCAATACAACGCAATTCTAATTCATCATAATTCGCATTACTTTGTACCAATTCTGAACAAACATCATACGTATTATTGGCAATATCTAAGGCTAAACGTTCTCCGAAAAGAGCATTTTGACGACGTTTATAAATAGCATTTCTTTGATAATTCATCACGTCATCGTATTCCAAAAGACGTTTACGAATACCAAAGTTATTCTCTTCTACTTTCTTTTGAGCTCTCTCAACCGAAGACGTGATCATAGAATGTTGAATCACTTCACCTTCTTCCATTCCCATTCTATCCATTACTTTAGCAATACGGTCTGAACCAAATTTACGCATCAAGTCATCTTCTAATGAAAGAAAAAACTGGGTTGAACCCACATCTCCTTGACGACCAGAACGTCCCCGTAACTGTCTATCTACTCTTCGGGACTCGTGTCTTTCCGTACCCACAATCGCTAATCCACCAGCATTACGAGAATCAGAAGATAATTTAATATCCGTTCCACGACCTGCCATATTGGTTGCAATCGTAACTTTCCCTGATTGTCCAGCTTCAGCTACAATATCAGCTTCACGAGCGTGTTGTTTAGCGTTCAATACGTTGTGTTGAATTTTACGAATTGAAAGCATACGACTCAATAATTCAGAATTATCAACCGAAGTAGTACCCACCAATATTGGGCGACCAGCGTCCACTAATTCTTGAATTTCATCAGCTACCGCACTGTATTTTTCACGAACTGTTTTGTAAACTTTATCTTCATGGTCAAATCTTGACATTTTACGGTTAGTTGGAATCGTGATTACATCCAATTTATAAATCGTCCAAAATTCGCCCGCTTCCGTTTCTGCCGTTCCTGTCATACCACATGATTTGTGATACATTCTGAAAAAGTTTTGTAGCGTAATCGTCGCATACGTTTGCGTGGCATCCTCAATATTTACGCTTTCTTTAGCTTCAATGGCTTGATGAAGACCGTCAGAATAACGGCGACCTTCCATAATACGACCCGTAGATTCATCCACGATTTTTACTTTTCCATCATTTTCATCAACGATATACTCAACGTTTTTCTCGAATAAAGAATACGCTTTCAGTAATTGACTTACCGTATGAATTCTTTGCGTTTTGGCAGAATAATCACGGATTAAAGTTTCTTTCTCAATCAAACGTTCCTGTTCAGTAATATCTACTTTCTTTTCAATGTTATTCAAATCAACTGAAAGGTCAGGAATCACGAAGAAATCAGGATTTTCCACCATGCGAGTCATGAAAGTTAAACCTTTCTCCGTCATCTCCACCTGATTATTTTTTTCTTCAATCGTAAACATTAACGGAGCATCGGCTTCGGGCATCAATTTTTGATTTTCCGCCAAATAAATATTTTCCGATTCTTGCATAATCTGCTTATTACCCGTTTCAGAGAGGTATTTAATGACAGGACGAGCTTTCGGGAAACCTCTAAATGCACGAAATAAAGCCAAACCACCTTCTTTTTTATTTCCCGCCGCAATTAATTTTTTAGCTTCAATTAAATGATCTTGCACAATTTTCTTTTGTTGCTCCACCATTTTTGCCACCAAAGGATTGAAAGCATCAAATTCTTGTTCATCCCCACGAGCCATTGGTCCAGAGATAATTAGTGGAGTTCTTGCATCATCAATCAAAACTGAATCGACCTCATCAACCATAGCATAATGGTGCTTGCGTTGAACTTGCTCTTGGGGCGTGCGAGCCATATTATCACGCAGATAATCAAAACCAAATTCGTTGTTTGTTCCGTAAGTAATATCTGCTAAATAGGCCTGACGGCGTTCATCAGTATTGGGTTCGTGTTTATCAATACAATCAACCGTAATTCCGTGAAATTCAAACAAAGGAGCATTCCACTCTGAATCTCGTTTTGCTAAATAATCATTGACTGTAACCAAATGCACACCCATTCCCGCTAAAGCATTCAAATAAGCAGGAAGTGTTGAAACCAACGTTTTTCCTTCACCAGTCGCCATTTCAGCAATTTTACCTTGGTGCAATACCACACCACCGATTAGTTGAACATCGTAATGAATCATGTTCCACTCAATTTCATTTCCGGCTGCCAGCCACTTATTGTGCCAAATGGCAGTTTCACCTACAATTTCAACATTTTTCTTCTTGGCGGCAATGAATTTATCGTGAACAGTTGCAATTACTTCTAACTTTTTATTTTCCGTAAAACGCCTTGCGGTTTCCTTCACAACGGCAAAGGCACGGGGAAGAATTTCTAATAATACAACTTCTAATTGCTTATTACGGTCAAGTCCGAAAGCGTCAATTTGGTTAAAAATAGTTTCTTTAGCATCCACCGACATTTCGGGATTTGCTTCTATTTCCATTTTTAAGTCCGAAATATCTGCATCAATTTTAGCAAGATTTTTTAGAATAATCTCCTTTAATTCAGCAGTTTGCTGACGAAGTTGTTCATCTGAAAGGTTTCGCAGTTTCGAGAACTCGGCGTTCGTTAATTCAACATAAGGCATCAATTCTTTAATGTCTCGATCAGATTTTGTTCCGAACAGTTTGGTAACGGCTTTGGTGATATAATTTATCATTGTACTGGGTTTTGTGCTAATTAACGTTAATGCAACTTATTTTAATGCGTTATCTCGTCTCTAAGATATAAATACTTACAAATTTAGTTGATTCATATCAATTTATTTTAAAGGTTTTGGATTTTAAACGCTCTAATACAATTTTGTTGAGGCTTAGGATATATTCTATCATAATAAAGACAATACGTAAAACGTTAATTTATTAAGTAGACTTCCTGCGAAAGTCCTTTAAACTACTTTGGAAATTATATTAGCATTATGAAAAGCGACTATTAGTGTTGCTGTCAACTTAAATCTTTTATGATTTCTCTACGTTTCCTTGAGAATTCGCAAGAGTTTGACTCTTTTATATGGTATGTTCAATACCCATACGTTCTTTTGCATTTTATCTTCTTTGGTTAAATCGTGAAATTTAAATGCTTTTTTAGGTATTTTTGTGCTACGATAAAATACTAAAATCCCTACAAAACCTCTATCAACTTTTACCTAATATGATTGAGAACTCTCAACTTAATTTTCTTAGAAGTCGTTTTAAAATAGCATTGGCACAAAAAACATCCAAAAATAGTTGATATAATATACTTGTTGTGATTTGATTATCAATAAGTTAGGATTCAATTGTAAAATTCCATAGAGCCGCACAAACACCAATTACCTGATTGATGGTTTTCTTGTTTATCAATCTATTTCTATTGACCAAGATTCTATAACGTTTCATTCCACCGATGGAATGTTCTACACAAA
>JACMRQ010000070.1 GCA_014376355.1 Arcicella sp.
GATAAACTAACCCATTTTAACCCATCGACTCCGTCCTTGATAATGAGTAGTTAACTCTAATTGTTATATGGTCACTAAGGGAAAAAATCGGTGGCGGATTGAATCGCTGCATAGGTAATTAGCCTTGGCGTACGGGTAATGTGCCGCCACCGATTGGTTAGTTTTTACTGTAAATATCTTACTTATCCACATCTCAACAAAAGAAAAAGAAGCAAAAAGAAAAGACAACGGTAATAACAGTTTTATTATAAATAATTAAAGTACAAATCTAAAGGGCCGACCGTCCAGAACGACTGATAGTAAGCATGGAAAACGAGTATGTCCAAACTTATTATTGAACCAACCAAAGCCTATAAAACCGAATCAAGTATGGGTGTCAGACATTACTTATGTGCCCTTAAAGAATAGCGAATGGCGGGTGCCGCCCAGGCCTATGTACTTGGATGGACTTGTTTACGAGGGTAATTGTTAGCTGGTCAGTAGATGATAATATGCAAGAATCCTTGGTGAGAGAACCTTTGGAAAAAGCTCTTTTGAAGAGAAAAATACAGCCTGGTTTAACCGTACATTCTGATAGAGGTGGGCAGTATTTGTCCGACAAAATGAAAGATTTGGTACAAACTTTTGGACTCAAGCAGAGCGACTGTCGCACGGCATGAGTAGAGCCGATGACCCATACGATAATGCGTTCGCAGAATCACTATGGAGTAGGCTAAAAACAGAGCGACCGTCGCACGGTTAGAAATGCCAAAAGGGGGTTATGAAAACCTCGCTATTTTGAGAAGTATTTTGTTTGAATTTATCGAAGGGTATCGGGCGGCGAACCGCTACAACAGGCAGCGATTACATTCAAGTTTAAACTATGAATTTCCCGCTGATTTTGAGACGCAATGGTTTGAGAAAAATGGCGAAAAAGTGTAAAAATTAAACAATAAAAATCGCAAAAAGTGTAAACCAAAAATAGACCACCCCACTCCTCTCAGTACAAAAAAGGTTGTGATTGACAATGCTCACAATGTAACTGTTATCACCAATAATGCTCATGCCAGTAAGGGGTATAATATAGAGGTACAGGAAAGATTATATTTAGTACGGTAAGTAGTAAATTATACTTTGGTTTATAAATAAAATTGTTTAGTGGAATTTGGAGTGCATCAAAAAGTGTGGGGCAAAATATTTCTGATACAGTTAATCAGTTTAATATGCTATTTTGAAATGAGTATTTTAAAGAATAGATGTAATTGCCCCACACTTTTTGATGCACTCGGATGATGCTGTTTCTCATTAAGAATATACCTCGAAGGGTTATTTAGAACCTTACAACTCTCATTCTTTTCAATTACAATCACAAATATTAACTAAATTGAAATATTTCCCAAACATAGGAGAACCTCTTCTTCTTCGGTTATTTCCTTTTTGCCTTTTCCACGTTTTGTTACTTGCCAAAGTCCCGTTAGTCCGCTAAGGCCAGTAAAATGCTCGATGTATTTATCGGTGGTAAGTTTCTCCGCTTCGTAGAGCGGAAGCGGCCGGTTGCCAATGAGTGACATATCACCCATTAAAATATTAAATAGTTGGGGTAGTTCATCAATACTGCTATTTCTTAAAAAACTGCCAAATTTGGTAATTCTGGGGTCATTTTGAAATTTTATAAAGGCTACTTTCTCCTTTTTCTCGGCTGAAAACGCCTTCTCACAAATAATTTCACCATTTATGAATAATTTTTTTTGACATTCACCCTTTGGAGAACATTCATCATAAAGCCCGTCAATTTTTCTGTCATTTATCTTTTTTGTGTACATATTAAAAGACCTCATGTTCTTAATCAATTGATCCGCATCGGTTCGCATGGTTCTGAATTTATATATTCCAAAAACCTTGTAACCCGCCCCAACTCGGAGAGATTTATAAACGACTGGTCCTTTAGAATCTAACTTAATTAATATCGAAACTACTGATAAAATTGGTGAAAGTAAAAGCAAAGCTGTCCCCGTTGAAATTACATCAATTGCCCGTTTCCAAAATGGAATTGTAACTTCAAAAACGCTGGATTTTTTGGGTTGAATACTTTGAAAGTGTCGACGCTTATTAAAATATTTCAGACGATCTACTAAATCACCTTTGCTAAAATCGTGGGGAAATAAATCATCCCCCTTTTTTTGTAAGACCTCTCTCACTAAACGTTGTGTAATTTGGTCACTGGTGATAATTATGGGCAATGTATGAGTCCAATGTTCTGAGCGTATGGTTTCTAAAAATTTAATTCCTCCCATATTTTCGCTGATAATAACGGCATCAGGAAGAGAAGTATTTTTCATGAATTCCAAACATTTTGCTATGCTCCCAATTACTTGGATGCTGAGTTTATTCTTAAATTTTTCTAAGAAGCTTATCATGGCGGTGTAGTCATTTTCTACTAAAATAACTTTTATTGAGAGTGTATTTTGTGCTGAATCAATGTGTTTTAAGTTATGCATATTAGTGAATTTAATAATGTTGGTTTGTACTTCTAATAGTAATCAGTTTTCGATAGGTGGCATCTTGGATTTATACTTAACTGTTTAATTATATGGTTGTTTAGTTGAAATTGTGTATTTTTAGGTAAAAAAAACATACATGAATAAATTACCTGTTTACGTTTCAGAATCAGATTTTGATACGTTTATTTTGCCTCAATTGAGTCATAAAATTGGTCATAATCGTCAAAAAGTTAGTTATCAATTTATTTTTAATATGATTTTATACGTACTAAAGTCAGGATGTTCTTGGAGGACACTAAAACCTGATAATCAGTTAGTTACTTGGCAAAATATTTACTATCACTATGCTAAATGGTCAAAAGATGGCAGTTTTGAAAAACTTTTTGAAGCTTCCAGAGGCGATATTTTAGATAAATTAGCCTTGGAATGTTTACAATTAGATGGTTCTCACACTCCATCAAAAAAAGGGGTGAAAAAGTTAAATGGCAACGCCGAAAAAGAGCAAAAACAGTCAATAATTTAGTACTCTGTGATAATATGTATCGAAGGCAATCATCATGACAGTTATGATCTCATTGAGAATGTTCAAAATATGTTATACTCAATGAAAAAACAATCTATTGAATATCATTTTTCTCATCTTAATGCTGATTCAGGATTCGATGTAAAATCATTCTTAGCGTTTATAGAAAAGATGGAAATGATACCAAATATTAAGCAAAACAAACGAAATACTAAGAAAACTGAACAAATCTATCGTTATATGAGTGAATATATTTACGCAAACCGATTTAAAATTGAAGTTGTATTTGCTTGGTTAGATACTTACAAAAGAATTTTAGTTCGGTTTGAAAAGTTAGCAGTTAATTTTAAATCTTGGTTGAATATAGCCTCGGCAATGATAAATTTTAGACACATTTTCAACTAAACATTCTTCATAAGTAAATTAAAATGATAATCCGTCTACTTCTTACCAAATAATAAATTATACTACTATAGCATCATTGTTTTGTTCTCCTCAAAATCGCTTTGACTTTAGCGTGAACTTCCATTGGATTAAAAGGTTTTATCATAAAGTCGTCACCGCCTAAATTGAGGTATTCAATTCGCTCTTTGCTTTCATCAGTTCCTGAAATTATGATAATTGGTAAATCATTAAAAAACTGCTGTCACGAACAACCCCAAGAAATTCCTTGCCGTTTAGATTTGGCATGTTAAGGTCAGCGATGATAAGGTCGCCACGATTGATGGCTTCTAACCAACTTAAACC
>JACMRQ010000512.1 GCA_014376355.1 Arcicella sp.
CCTACTTCACCTCAAAAACTCCTTCTCCAATCCTATAACCTTCAGCATAAAGTTCGATAATATGTTTACCTTCTCTGTAAGGTAACCCTCGGCTATAAACAAATTCAACTGATTGATGAGAGTTATCAAATGAAATTTTCTGTCTCGCAGTATAAGTGGTTTCCTTTCCCTTGTATGAAAATGTCCCCGAACCCGTTGCCATATCTGCCACGGCAGCACCTAATGGGTCAAGAATTCTTAAATAAATTGTTTTTGCTTCACGAGTTGTTACCTGATTTTCCTGTAAATAGAACGTAATTCGTACTTTATCAATCCTTTTGGATTTTACGCTACTTCCATCTATTTCACGACCTTTTGTTGAAATTGCATAAATATTGATACTTTCTGCCCGTAACGCTGCTGCTTGAGATACTTTTTCGTTTAATTCACGGTTACGAGCTTCCACTTCTTTGGCACGGTCGGAAAGTTCTTTTTGTTTAAGAGTATAATTTGTTGCCGAATCACTAAGAGCCTTTTGAGCAAATGAAATACCCTCTAAGAGGTTTTTAGTTTCTTTACTTAAAGAGTCATTTTTGGCTGAAAGTATTCCGTTTTCCTTGCGTAAAGTGATTAATTGTGCATCTTTTTGCCCTAATAAAGCCAAATAATCTTTAATTTTAATGTTGTATTTTTTTACAGAAAAGCCTTCCATTTTCTGTAAAGCCACTTTGTCAACTTGTAATTGGGTTTTAGCTCGTATTAACTCATCAACGTTTCCACCTAACTTTTTAATCTCGATTATTTTACTATTCAATTGATTTTCAATCGAATCTAATTTAGTATTTGCCGATAAAAGTTCCTTGGCTTTTAAAGTTGAAATTTCTTCTACTTCACTATTATTTTGACGTTCCCGAAAATATAAAAAACCTAATGCAAGGGCTAAAAGCCCTAAGACCGCTACAGCAATTTTGAGTTTATTTTCACTTTGTCTATTTGGATTATACTCCATTTTTAGTTTGGGTAATTTGTTGGTTGTGCTTATTAAAAACGTTAATTTCTTAATTTTATTTACTTAAAAATCAACTAAGTTTGTTTTAACTTTACAAATCTAAGTTAATGAAACTGATAACGCAAAAAATTGTAGAATTGGAAATGAATATAGCACAAAATATAGAAAACATTAAGTCTAAATTGGCAGGGACATCTGCACAATTAATTGCAGTTACAAAAACTAAGCCGTTAGCTGACTTACAAGCGGCTTACGACGGAAATTGTAAAGTTTTCGGTGAAAATAAAGTGCAAGAAATGGTGGAGAAATGGGAGGTTTTGCCAAAAGATATTGAATGGCATTTAATTGGACATTTACAATCTAATAAAGTTAAGTACATGGCTTCATTTGTGGCAATGATTCATTCGGTTGATTCTTTAAAATTGTTGCAAGAAATTGATAAACAGGCACTTAAAAATAATCGGGTGATTGATTGTTTATTACAAATCTACATTGCTAAAGAAGAAACTAAATTTGGATTATCCGAAGATGAAACTCGGGAAATTTTGAATTCTGAGGAATTTAAAACCATGAAGAATATTAGGATTGTGGGCTTAATGGGTATGGCAACTTTTACGGATAATCAGGAGCAAATTAGGATGGAGTTTAGAAGCTTAAAATCCTTTTTTGAAAGCCTAAAAACTGAATATTCAGTAGCTGAAAATTTAGTATTTCGGGAAGTATCAATGGGAATGTCAGGCGATTTTTTGATCGCTGCCGAGGAAGGTTCTACACTTGTAAGGGTTGGCTCAGCAATTTTTGGAAATCGGTAAGTAATATTTTTGTATATTATTGGTGTGAATCGTTAACGGTGTCTTCATGGATAATTCTTGTGTAAAAGGTAATAATCTAACAATCAACATCTTAAATTATAAAATAGAACAAAACTAAATTGCTCTAAGTATTTTTAAAATTAATTTTGCTTTGATGTTTACCAACTCAATCTAATCTCAATAATTTCCAAAATGGCACAAATAGGCAATCTTCCTAAAACTACAACCTCATTTGATGAATCATCAAACAATGCGAATAAAGGGAAATATCTGATTCCTCTCATTTTAATAACTTGTCTGTTTTTTTTGTGGGGAGCTGCCAATAATTTGAATGATATTCTGATTAAACAGTTTAAAAAAGCCTTTGAACTGAGCGATTTTCAATCTGGTTTAGTGCAATCGGCTTTCTATTTTGGCTATTTCGTTTTGGCAATGCCAGCCGCAATTTTTATGCGAAAAAGAGGGTACAAGGCAGGAATTTTATTAGGACTTTCTTTGTATGCAGTAGGAGCTTTATTGTTTTATCCAGCCGCAGAATCTCGTTCTTATGGTTTCTTTCTCTTTGCATTGTTCGTGATTGCCAGTGGTTTAGCCTTTTTGGAAACTGCCGCTAATCCTTACGTTGCCGCTTTGGGTTCGCCTAAAACTGCCGCTTTTAGATTAAATCTCGCTCAATCTTTCAACCCGATTGGCTCAATTGTTGGTATTTTGATTGGACAGCGATTTATCTTTTCGGGCGTTGAATATTCTAAAGAACAGTTATCAAAAATAAGCCCGAATGAACTTCAAAGTTATTACGCCAGTGAAGCTTCTGCCGTACAAATTCCCTATTTAATTATCGGAATAATTGTAATTTCTTTTATGGTTTTTATCTGGTTTACTAAGTTTCCAAGCGTTGCGGAGGAAGAAGTTTCTACGAAAAAAATATCCTTAAAAACGCTTTTTGGAATCAAACATTTTAGGCTGGCGGTCATTACTCAATTCTTTTATGTAGGAGCTCAAGTTGGCGTTTGGAGTTACTTAATTAGATATGCTCAAAATGCCGTAACGGGAATGTCGGAGAAAGATGCAGCTAGTTATTTAACCTACTCATTGGTGATATTTATGATTGGTCGCTTTGTGGGAACTGCACTCCTAAAGTATGTTCAATCCAACCTTTTGATGGGATTTTACGCATTTGCTTGTATTATTTTAGTAGGAATATCTATCATTTCAACACAATATGTAGGGATTTGGGCATTGGTAGCAACCAGTTTTTTCATGTCAATTATGTTCCCAACCATTTTTACTTTGGGGCTTGAAGGACTTGGAGAGGGCTCAAAATTAGGAGCTTCGTTATTAGTGATGGCAATTATTGGTGGAGCTGTTTTAACAGCAATCATGGGTTATGTTTCAGATTTGCACGGTATTAAAATTGCCCAAATTGTACCTATTGTTTGTTTTAGTGTAGTGGCTCTTTATGCGTTCACAGGGAGTAAGGTTGTAAGTTGATGATACTATTATTAATTTAAAAATAAAGGACTTATAAAATCATTTTGTAAGTCCTTTATTTTCATAATTATCCCTTAATTTTCTAATTTAAAACCATCTTTGGAAAACGATACATTTGCGAATCATAAATCATCAATTGGTCAATTTCTAATTCAAAATACTTATACAATGGTGAGTATTTAAGCTGTTTATGAATATCTGATTTATCCTTAGCATTCATCGTAATCCAGCCACGACCAGCCTCCGCTGAAATAGCGTAGGAATCAATTACTCCCTTTAAAATAAGGTCACTAATAACGCTACGATGTTTTGGAACGAGATTCATAAACGCTTCATCAATACTAAAAAACACACTTACCTGATACTTATTCATATTTCTTTTTTTTCGTGGTAGATTATTCCTTTGTAAACGTACCAACAAATGTGTAACAAAAAAATAACCTCAACTATTCCACAGCTAAGGTTATTATAAATTTAATGGTCAAATATTCAAGAAATATCGCTTCGTAATTTAATAAATACTTTCTAAACTGCTCCCATCACGTAAATAACTCCTTTTGGTCCTGCCTCGGTGGTACTTCCACCTGTATTTTCTAAGGAAATTGCAAAGGCAACAGCATTTGTCAATGCCTTCATTCTTAAAACATTACCTGCTCCATTTATCATTCCAGCATCAACGGGTTTGCCATCTATAATTGCCCATAATTGGTATTGTTTACCTGTTGGGGCTTGTGGCAATCTCAATGCTGATAAATAAACTTCTTGTTTTATTTTATCAAAATAAACTAATGCTGTTGCATCTGGAGCGTCTTTCTGTCCTAAAAGTTTAATTATTTTAAAATTAGGATTTTGCAAGATGGCAACTTCTTCTTGATAACTGGCTTTAAGGGCTTTTCCCTCTTGAGCAAGCACTTGATTCTGTGTTTCAAGAGCTACTAATTTATCCTCTGAATTTTTCCAATTTTTGAAAAACCAGATATTCCCACCGATACTCAATGCTAATAAAGCCCATGAGGCAGCCATTCTAAAAATTGAACGCTGAGATGCTGAATTATTAAGACTAACTATTTCACGAGAATTCTCGTCAATCTGATTAACGTTAACTGATAATGGTTGACTATTTTCCGAAGACTGATTACTGTCTCCCGCTAATTGGTCAGTTCCAACTGCTGAATGCCCTCTATTTACTGCTGATTGAAAACGGTCTGCTGAAAGTGGTACGCTAAAAATCTCTGCCATTATTTTATCTTTCAAAAATGCGGGTGGTTCTTTTTCGTATTGTAAAACGTAACTTTCAAGCGTATTTCTAACTGATTCTACTTCAGCATTAATATCGGAATATTCCAAAGCCATACGCTCTACCTCAGTCGACTCCCCGATGGTTGATGCTCCCAGTACATAGCTCTCTATGATTCCTGATTCTATATATTCCTTTGTGTTCATATTATTGTGGCTAAAATTCCTAATAGTAAAACCAATCCAAATTCAACAAAATATTGTCTTAATTGTATGATGGCAGCTTTTACACGGGTTTTTACCGTGCCTAAAGGAATCCCAAATTCTTCTGATACTTCCGCCTGTGTGTAACCTTGAAAATAAAGTAACTCTATCATCTGTTGATATTCTGGGCGGAGATTTTCAACTACTTTTTTGATTCCTATTGCATCAACATCAAATTGACTACCGCCTTGACTATCAATAAAATTTATACTGGTATCAAGGTCTTGATTTCGCTGAGAATTTTGAAATTCCTGTGAGCGTATTCTATCAATGGCAGTGTTGCGTGCCACATTTAAAATCCAAGTAAATAATGTCCCTTTCGTCCGATTGTAAGCTTCAATATTCTTCCAAATCTTTACAAAGGCATCTTGCATGACATCGGCAGCGATTTCCTCTGAACGTACTATTTTCAGAACAACGCCGTATAAAGCCGATGAATAATTGTCATACAAGATGGAGAATCCTCGTTCGTCTTTGCTTTGCAGCAAGGATACAAGAGCCTCTTCAGCTATAATAGTTTTACGTTTAGACATGAGTGTTTTTCTCTCAATGATGCATTTAGTAAGTTGAATTAGGGTTGCTGTGGGGCAGACTCCTATGCAAAGTGCTAATTTAAGGGATTATCCTTTAAATTCTATCCAAATTTACAATTAAATACAGTGTTATTAAAGGGCTTAATAAAGATAATGGAGTTTTTAAAAATTTAATCGAATAAGCAAGAGTAAACAAAGTGTAAATGATGGTCATATTCAAACTTAAAGTAATTTCATTTTAGTAGCTGTCGGAACTCATCTACTGAATAAAAATAGCATACATTAATTTTTACAAATTTAGTAAGCACATATGAGAACAAAATAGTTTAAAACATTTGTCATTGATAAAATTTTGAAAACAAAGGACTTTCTCAATGTGGAAAGCCCTTTGTATATTACCCATTATTAAACCACACCTGTCTATGAGGCGTGAAGGGGATTTTTTCAAATATGAGATTTTAGATAGAAAAATAGTAACCTATAATCTATGTTTTTTACCTCATACTTCCTCTTCACACCCTACATTTTGGGTAATAATACTAAGTTTAATACATGAATAAACTTCTTAATTAATTCACCTCAAACATATTAATATTTGTACTTTCTTCCTACAAGTTACCAAACTAATCATTTACTGATTTAAGTACATAATTTCTAAACTTTATAAACAGATTTACGGGAATAATATACGTTTGGATTGGATTAGACGAAAAAAACCGAAAGTATAATTATTTTCGGTTTTTCTGATCTATAATATGAGATTCTATTTAATGAGCATTTTTTATTAATGTTGACTCAAGTGTATGAATACGTAATTTTTGCCTCTCGGATATATCGTGAAGCCATAAATTTTATCTTTTCTTTAAAATAGTTTTCTGACTAATAAAGACTTATAAAAACGCTGTAAATAATGCTTACTTCAAAGATCGGATCCATTGCATTGTTTCAAGATTTGGCATCGAATATTGTTGCGTCCGTTTTTTACCATCTGAATATACATAACTAACTTTTTTTGTATCACCCGCAACCTCCAAAACTGCCTCTGTTTATTCATTATTCCAGACGTATTCCAAGGCTTTCCAGCCACTTTCTTCATGAATTAACAAACGAGTTTCCATCAATCGTCTGCCTTTGGAAAGGTCTCTGAAATCATTGGGATAATAATTTTTTTTATGATGCTTGTCCCAACTGGGACGACAAAACTTCGGTGGGATTATATGCAACCGTCTTTCCTTCTGGAATTTTCACAAATCTCAACTTCTCGGTATAATTAGAAAATAACGGCGTATTTAAAGCATAAAGAATGATACTATCTACAGGTTTTTGTTCTGCCATATTTCACTTGAAAAAACCGTGTTCTGAGAAGTTTTTTGGGTAGTATCTTGATTTTTAGAAAGATAGAGGGGATTGAAGGAAAGAAATGTAAGAACAATAAGTAGTAGAATAATACCTTTAGTTGGTTGAATAAGGAAGGCTCTGATACCTTCCTTGTGCATCCAGTATTTTGGGTTAATTATTCCATCATAAATAATGTATGGTACGTCTTTCCCAAACTTCAATTTAAGTTGAAACATCAAACCCATTCTTCTCTTACTGATTGGGCATATAGGTTCCCGTTGATACTCATTGTCGTGAATACTAATAGCGGTTGAGGGGTATAATAGCTAACTCTGTCACGGGTCTTTATGTTATATAATAACTGGCAATTCCAGTTCCAATTGTTTTATCATTAATTATTTTATTCTGAAAAATCTCTATATTACTGGTTGCTAATAATAGAATTCCCGTTCCGTCAGACACACTTGCCACGATATTTCCATTAGGTGCGAAATTCAAAAAATTATTATCATGAATGTAATTGTTATAAACTTTACCAAATCCTCTTTTTTTCTGGACTAAATCGGATAAATCAAAAACTAAAACTCCGCCCGCATTCTGGTAAACCTCGTAATCATGTACGCTTGTATAAACTGAGTTTTCAATTTCAATTCCTGTTATGTTATGATAGGCTTTAGCGTTTTTTACCTCAATATTTTTGGATTGTCCGACATAAATTCCCGCATCTGAAGCTCTAATGGCAATACAATTGTCAATTATAATATCTTGACATTGGACGGGATACAAACCATATCCTCCATTTTTCTCTGAAGGCGTACCTGTCCATTCCACTTTTACATTTCTGAAAGTAATCCCTTCCACATTCATCGTTTTTATTAAGTCTCCCTTTGAATCTTGGAGCGTCATACTCTCAATCGTGATATTTTCGCCGTTGGAAACTCTTAACCCTTCTGCTCCTTCAGTTTGACCTTTAAAATTCAGAATAGTTTTGTTCATTCCTTTACCACGAATAATAATAACATTTTTCTTGTCCTCCATTGAAAGACTATTTGTAATCGTAAAAGGTCCTTCCTCCAAATCTACGACTGAACCATTTTCAACCATGATTAATTGGGTCTGGATTTCCTCTTGGATATTCTGTTAAGAAAAGCTCGTTTGTAGACTTAATATCAACACGAAAAAAGTGAGTATCTTTTTCATAAAATTATTATTTTAAGGTACATAAATTTACTCAACTTCTCTGTAAAACAAAAATTCTCACAAGCGTCAAATACACTTGTGAGAACTTCTATATTTATGAACAAATAGCTTTCGCTTATTTTCCTGATTTCTTTCTTGTTGTTGCTTTCACAGGTGCTACCACTGGTGCAGATTTAATAACTGCTGTTGCTGGTGCTACTGGTGTTGCTGCCTCTACTGCTTTTTCTGCTCCCTTTTGATTCACTTCTCCTTTAATTGATAAAACAATTTGTGGTGTTTCAGAATTACTAATAACCGTTACTGTCTTAGAAAAACTTCCTGGACGACCTTGTGAATTGAAAGAAGCCATAACTTTTCCAGTTTTGCCTGGCATAACTGGCTCTTTTGTCCAGTCTGGCGTAGTACAACCACAAGATGCTTGAGCGTTTGAAATTACTACGGGAGCTGTTCCCGTATTTGTAAACTCAAAAGTATAGGCCGCTTGAACGCCTTCTTCTACTTTACCAAAATCGTGAGATTCAGTTTTGAATTTAATAACTCCTTGTGCGTTAGCGAATGAAGCTACGAACATAAATGCGAATGCGAAAAATAACTTTTTCATGGCTAATTCTGATTTGTTGTTTATGATTATGATACCTTTTGTTAGTGGATAATGGATGGTGAATAATTAGTAATTACAACTTCACTCAAACAAAATACACTTTTAACTTTAAAATGATTTCGAAAATACATTAGTTTGAGAAATTTTTAATAAGTTTTTTCGAGAAAATTGAAATATAATATTCTTTTAAACTCATTAATTATCATTAATTACTCATCCTTTCCGATAGTTTCACAAAACAAAAGTAAATGCTTTAATAACGTTTACAAAATTTTTGCCAATCTTTAACAAATTATTAACAACGAGTGTAAACTCTTAGTTCGATCTGTATTGTTTGTTGTACTAAGTAATTTTTTGTATTTTTGAGGGAGATTTAGTTATTCGTTTTATGCTCATGGCAATTATAATACTTGTTAATATAGACGAGCTGAATCTGACTTATTTCATCGCTACAAATGAAAGGTATGTTAACAAATATTCTTAACCCGACCGATAAAATAATCAGTAACTAATAAAAGTAACACACTTCATTATAACCCATTAAACCATCTCCTCCCTTGGAAAAAGAACTACTATCTGAAACTATTATTTTCACCAAAGAATCTGTTTTGGTTGATTATCAACTTGCTCGTATGAGTCGAGAATGTAGTCTTTTGGTCAGGAAAGAGGTTTTTGCGGGAAGAGCCAAATTTGGAATATATGGAGATGGTAAAGAAATGTGCCAAATTGCTCTCGCTCGCACTATGCAAGAAGGTGATTTTGTTTCGGGATATTACCGTGATCAAACCATTGTGGCAGCCGTGGGGGATATGACTTGGACTCAGTATTTTTCCCAATTATACGGACATCCCGACATCCAGTTCGACCCTCACACGGGCGGACGCACGATGAATAATCACCACGCAACAAGATGGTTAGATTCGGAAGGAAAATGGCTCGACCAAACAAAATTATACAATTCTATGGCGGGTGTTTCTTCAACGGCTGGGCAGATGCCTCGGGCAGTTGGAGCGGCCTATGCTTCTAAATTATACAGACAACTTGCTGATTTACAGAATATTTCGGATAAATTTACTCGTGGTGGAAACGAAGTTTGTTTTTCAACTATTGGCGATGCCTCTACTTCGGAAGGAATGTTTTTGGAATGTGTGAATGCCGCAGGAGTTCTGCAAATTCCTTTGGTGATGTCAGTTTGGGATGATGGCTTCGGGATTTCTGTTCCTTCCGAATTTCAGACTACAAAATCATCTATTTCAAAGGCCTTGGCAGGTTTTCAACGGAATGAAGACGGAGCAGGTTTAGAAATTTTTACGGTTAAAGCATGGGATTATGTTGGTTTAATGGAAACTTATCAAAAGGCCGCTGCCTTAGCTCGTGATTTTCATATTCCTTCATTGGTTCACGTCGAAGAAGTTACTCAACAACAAGGACATTCGGCATCGGGCTCGCATGAACGTTATAAATCTGGCGAAAGACTCCAATTTGAACTCGATTTTGATTGCAATGCTAAATTCCGTGAATGGATTCTATCAGAGGAATTTGCCACTGAAGAAGAATTGCAAATTATTGATAATGAATGCGTTAAAGCTGCTCGTTCTGCTCAAAAAGAAGCCTGGAGTGCTTACATGGATTCTGTAAAACCTGAACGAGAAGATGCACTTTCGTTGATGTATCAAGCGGCTTCAGAAAGTAAAAGTGGTGTAGAAATTAAGGCTATTGCAGAAGGTTTACGCAAGGCAGTCAATCCAATCCACCATGTAAATGTTGTAGCGGTCAAAAAAGTTTTAAGAGAACTACGTTTTGAAGAATCATCTACAAAGCAAGGTTTAAAAGAGTGGTTGGAAAATGCTGGCGAAGGCAATTTTAAACGTTTTGATTCATTTCAATACAGTACTTCGGATGAATCTCCTCTGAAAATTTCAGCCGTTGCCCCTCAATACGATGGTTCTTCGCCCAGTGTGGACGGACGGGAGATTTTGAATAAAAACTTTGACCATTTGTTTTCGACCGACCCAAGAATTTTTATTTTGGGAGAAGATGTGGGTAAAATTGGAGATGTAAATCAAACACTTGCAGGATTGCAAGAAAAACATGGAGAGTTACGAATTACTGATACTGGAATCCGTGAAATGACCATCGTGGGTCAAGGAATCGGAGCGGCCATGCGTGGGCTTCGACCTATCATTGAAATCCAATATTTAGATTATATTCTTTATCCATTTGCAACGCTTTCGGACGATTTGGCTTGTTTGCATTACCGTACTGTGGGTGGACAAAAAGCTCCTTTGATTATTCGTACTCGTGGGCATCGGTTAGAAGGAATATGGCACTCTGGTTCTCCCATGGCTGTATTATTAGGCGGACTTAGAGGGATTCACTTGTGCGTACCTCGCAATATGACCCAAGCTGCGGGAATGTACAATACCCTTCTACATTCAGACGATCCAGCTATTGTGGTTGAGTGTTTGAATGGCTATCGCTTGAAAGAAAAATTACCGAATAACATCCATGAAATGCGAGTGCCTTTAGGAATTCCAGAGGTGATTCGGGATGGACGTGATGTAACGATTGTGACGTATGGTTCAATGTGTAGAATCGTGATGGAAGCCGCTCGTCAGTTGGAAGAAATTAATATTTCGGTGGAAGTGATTGACGTTCAAACGCTTTTGCCCTTTGATGTTACGCATCGCATTGTGGAATCCATCAAAAAGACTAATCGAGTGATTTTTGCCGATGAGGATATGCCCGGTGGAGGTTCAGCGTATATGATGCAACACGTTTTGAACGAACAAAATGCCTACCGTTATTTAGATTCAAAACCAGTTTGTTTGGCGGCAGTTCCTCACCGTCCAGCGTATAGTTCGGATGGTGATTATTTCTCAAAACCCAACGCAGAGAACGTTTTTGATGCGGTTTATGCGATGATGGGCGAGTTTAATCCAGTGGCTTTTCCGAAGATTTATTAGTGGGTTTTCTTGTTTAATTTGCACAATTGGGTTGTAATACGTAACATTGCGTATGACAACCCAATTATGATTTTATCCATTAACCACAAAGGACTTAGGCTTTATTACGAAGATGGCAACAGTTCAAAATTGCTTTCTGAGTATTCACGAAAAGTTGGCAGAATCTTAACTTCATTAGATGCTGTAACTTCGGAAGAAGATATTGTGGCATTGGGTTCTGGAATTCATAAATTATCAAGAGATTTCTCTGACTTTTGGTCAATAAAAGTAAGTGCAAATTATCGAGTAATCTTCAAATTTGATAGTGGAGACGTTTTTGAGGTTGATTATTTAGATTATCATTGAAAGATTTAAATAAATAAAATTATGTTAAAAAGAGGGCTTCCTCCTTCACATCCAGGAGAAATTTTGAGAGAGGATTTCATTAAAGAAAATGGTTTAACCATCACAGAAGTTGCTGAAGGTTTAGGAATTGCACGTGCCAATCTTTCTGCAATTGTGAATGAGCGTGCGGGAGTGAGTCCAGAGCTGGCAGTGAAATTGTCAGAAGCTTTTGGGAATACCCCCCTTTTTTGGATTAATCTTCAAAAAAACTATGAACTCTGGCACGCTGAACGTAAAGTGAACAGAACTATTATTCGTCATTTTATTGAGCCTAAAAGAATTTCTGTGGCTGTGTAAAACCATTATTGATTTTATATAAAATTCCATAAAAATTTTTCAACAAAAAGGATTAATTTAGCGAATATACAAAACACCAAGAATTTAATGGAAAATAAATACGTCAATTTCATTTCAGATGAACATTTACTCCAATGCGTTGCCAATCTTCATAAATCCTATTTGAAAGCGAAGAATAATGTGAGTAAAAAATCATTTTACAACAATAAAGTTGATACGATTAAACTTATGTTTGACTCAAAGTTTAATGACATTGATGAAGAAAGCCTTATTCAATCAGAAATTTTACGGCAAATTGATAAATCTATTAACAATTCAATTGGCACTTTCCATGAACAAATATTAGGTGGAATTGAAGGATATGAAATGGGTGTTTTCGCATAAGTATTTATTTTAATTTTTTATAGAGCGATTGATATTGTAGATTGTTTCCTCCAACGTTAAAAATCTAAATACTCTTCACAAATTTGTTTTTTAGAACTTTCTCCAAAAAGGGTTATCCCCTTCATTATGTTGTTATAAATCCCTTCTCCACCAATCAAATTCCAAAAACTATCCCCAATCAAAACGGATTCATCTTCTTGAATGTCGAACCATTTCGTTAAAAGAGAATCTTGATAATTTTTAATTTCATTGTATGGCAAAGCAAAAAAAGCAAAATCCACTTGCGGTAGATTCATGGCTAACAATTTAAATATTTTCTCTTTGCTCGCTTTGGCTTGAAAATTGTCAGATGTCATTTTATCCAACTCAAAA
>JACMRQ010000513.1 GCA_014376355.1 Arcicella sp.
CCCTGACCATAAATTTCGTAATACAATTTTATACCCCTTGTAGCCAAATATTTTCCAGTTTTGGGGTTGTTGCCATACTTTACAGCCGGTATTGATTTCTTCAATTGTTGCCCGTAACCCGATAAAGAAAGCCCCGTTAAAAAGGTAATTAAGAAAGCATAGATTGATTTTTTCATTAAAAAATTAATTGGAAACGTTAAAAATAAATTGACATATTCAAAATGGTATCACATCAAGGCTTAACAATTCCTGCTTCTGCTATTAAGGTCAATAAAGCTGATTGAATCGACATATCTCCTTTAATATTTAACCACCATTCATTCAAAGCATGGGCATTGCCACTTCTGCCCCCACGACCTAACGTTACCGCAGGAATGCCTTTTGAAATAGGAATATTAGAATTTGTGGAGCCACGAGTGATTTTTGGCGTTTCACCAAAAAAAGTTACAGAAGCCATTGCTCGCTGAATTAAGGGCAATGTTTCGGGCAATTCCCCCGATGGACGGTCTCCAATTTTCACAATATCTACCGTTAAATCAGGTCCTCTCCTTTTCATAGCATTGTGTTCTTCCAAGGCTTTTTGTACCGACTTTTTTAAAATACCATCCATTTGGTCGAGGTTTTCGGGCATTTCAGAACGCATATCTACTTCCATCCAAGATTCAAAAGCGATGGAATTAACGGATGTACCACCACTAATTCTACCGACATTAAAACTTGAACGAGCGCCATATTTTGTAAATTTATCCGCATCTTTTGAAAAATAATGAATAGCAGAACCCAATGCATGTTGAGGATTTGCCATTCCATAAGCACCCCACGAATGACCACCAGGTCCTTTAAAAGTAATACGATACCGATAAGAACCTAGGCCCATTGTATTTACACGCCCAAGGTCACCACCATCTATGGAAATCCACGAATCTATTTTACGACTTTCAGATGTAAACAATTGTTTCACCCCCCGCAAATCGCCCAGCCCTTCTTCGCTCACAGTTCCTACAAATAAAATATCGGCCTGGGTTTTAATTTTAGCAACGGTCATTGCTCTTAAAACGGAAACTACCATGACCATGCCCCGTGTATCATCACCGATGCCAGGAGCAAACAAGGTATCGCCTTTTATTTTGACTTTTACATCCGTACCATCAGGAAAAACCGTGTCCGTATGAGCATCCAACACCACACAACCTTTACCTTTTTTGCCTTTTTTCAAAGCAATAACATTCCCTACTTTGTCAATCCAAACGGAAT
Source organism: Arcicella sp. (assembly GCA_014376355.1). GTDB lineage: Bacteria > Bacteroidota > Bacteroidia > Cytophagales > Spirosomataceae > Arcicella. The sequence continues at coordinate 1,255 of JACMRQ010000513.1, forward strand.
CGGCACCCGCTTTTTTCAACATGGTAAAAAGACGTACTGCCCGTTTTGATTCCTTAAAAGGTGGTGACGGAATCTCGGTAAGCATAATCAATTCGTCAAGATTTTGCTTGTTTTGACCCTCAATGGATTGAAAAGCGGCTTGTATTTGCTTGTTTTCGCTAACTCCTGAATGTCTTTGAGATAATTTGCTTCTACTTTTCCAGATTCTTCTTCTTGCGCAAAAGCGTTGGGTGAAAGGAAAGTTAAACATAAAAATAAAATGAATAAGAAAGGGAATTTCATGGTTAGACTAATTAAAATTGTTAAAAAACTGAGTATGTAAGGGAATTACTAATTGATGGGCGGTGGTACTCGGTGCTTTGTGCCTTGCTCATAGGAATAAACCAATTTTATCAAAGTCGGTTCGGCGTACATTCGGCCTAAAAATTGTATTCCTGCGGGCAAGTTACCCGACGAAAAACCCATGGGAACTGAAAAAGCGGGTTGACCCGTATGTGGGGCTATAATTTGGCTATTATCGCCTTTATATTCTACCCGTTTCAGTTCTTCACTGTATGTATTAGCTTTGGCGGGTTTGTTATTCCATGTTGGATAAATGATGGCATCCAATTTTAATATATCCATTTGGTCTTCAATCGCCTTCCGAAAAGCAATTCTTCGTGGAGCGGTATAGGCATCTTGGCAGTCTGGATTTCTACTGGTCAAATTAGCAATTACTCGAGCCTCAGCCGATTTCGATTTTGAACCAATTCTGACTATATCTTCCAAGGTCTTAACAGTATCATTTTTCACATATTTTGCCAAATAAGTTTCCAAATCACCCCTAAAATCAGAACACCAGAGGTCTTTTCGGAGATTTGCGAAATCGGGAATGATTAGCGTATCAACTATTGTGGCTCCCATCGCCTTCATGTCCAAAATCGCTTTTTCAAATAAAGCTTTTACTTCGGGGTCGGGATTGGCTTCGCTGAGTTCTCGCAATACACCAATTCTTGCTCCTTTCAATCCATCTTTTTTCAAAAACTGCTGATAATTTTTGGGCGTTTTCCCTGCTGAATTTTTGGTTAGAGGGTCATTGGGATCATACCCTACCATAATTTCCAATACTCGGGTGGCATCTTCTACCGTTCGGCACATGGGACCAACAACATCGGTTTTTATATTAAGCGGTACAATATCCGCTCTACTGATTAAGCCCAGAGTCGTTCTAAAACCGACCAAGTCATTATGAGAGGAAGGGCCACGAATGGAGTTTCCCGTATCGGTTCCTAATCCAATAGTGCCAAAATTAGAAGCAACAGAAGCACCCGTGCCGCCGCTCGAACCTGCGGGAACAAAATCTAAATTATAAGGATTGAGCGTTGCCCCATGCGTTGAACTAACCGAATGCCAAGGCGTAAAAGCCCATTCTGCCATGTTTGATTTGGCGATAATGATGGCTCCGGCCTTTACCAATTTATCAATCACGAAGGCATCTTTATTAGGTACAAAATCCTTCAATGCCAAAGCACCCGCCGTGGTTGAAAGTCCCTTGGTATTAATATTATCTTTTACAATAAGCGGTATTCCGTGAAGTGGACGCAATACCCCCGTTTTCTTATACTCTTCATCCAACGCTTTAGCAATGGACATTGCTTCAGGATTTATGGTGGTTATGGCGTTAATTTTATTGTTAAATTGCTTGATGCGTGCCAAATAAGCAGATACCAATTGTTCGCTCGAATATTGCTTATTTTTGAACGCCTTATGAATTTTGGCAATGGTTAATTCCGTTACATCAATGGGTTCCGCTTTATTTTGGGCGAAAGCATTATGAATGCAGACCCACGTCAATAGTATGGATAAAATAATAGTGGTTTTTTTCATGATGAATTTGATTTTATTGATGAAAATTTTCAATTTATAAGTTAAATAAATTATTTGAACTATAAAAAAATCATCCGACAAATAATTTGTCGGATGATTTTTTAAAGGTGTTTTTTAACAGGTATTGGATTTGTTCATTAATTGCTCTTCGAGTTTAGGTAAAAGCCGCAACGTTTTTATTATTCTAAAATAAAAGAGTTGGGAAGGTTTAAGTCCTCACAAATTACCCCATAAATATGCTCGGCTCTGACCTGATTTTTACCGAAGAAAAACATCAGAACTACCTAGAGACAAGCATATTGTTTGGTGTGAAATTGCATTTTTAATGGTTTTGTGAGTTTAATATCTAAGATTTGGAGTGCATCAAAAAGTGTGGGGCAATCACATTCATTTTTTAAACAGATAATTTAGAAGTATCTGATTGAAGCTATTTTCTTTCTAATTAAGCACAACAAAAATCAGTTGCCCCACACTTTTTGATGCACTCATTGAAAGGTTAATTTTTTTATCTCAGAAGCTCTAATAACATTTACCCCACACTTTTTGATGCACTCCTCGTTGAAATTTTACCAGAAGCAGCTAAAGTAAAATATTATTCCTCGAAACAACTTAGTATTTGGTTAAGTGCTTTCCGTAAAGATTGTTAGAGGAGTTACCAAGGGTATATTTAGCGAAATTATTAGAAGATAATCCAATCATTAAGAAGGTAAGAAACACCGTTTTAAATTTTAGAAGGCTGATGAAACAAAAAGAAGGAGATAAATTTGCAGCTAAAACGAATAGAAAATTGTTAACACCGAGCATAACTTTAAGTCCAAAAGCTACCGTTAGCTCAGCCAATAGTGTTGCCGAAGATTTTACTAACCTCGTAAAATATACTGTTAATGCCGAAGATGGAACAACCCAGATTTATACGGTGGTAGTTGATGTGAAATTTTCGTCTGAGAAAGTCATTTCAGCGTTCAAGTTTTCGGGTTTAAATCCTGAAGTATTAAGTACTATTGACCAAACAACGGGAAATATTACATTTACTGTGCCTTTTGGTACAAATTTAAAAACATTAGTACCCACCATTACGCTATCAAACTTGGCAACAGTTTCTCCACTTTCAGGAGTAAGCCAAGATTTTACCTGTCACTTTTAGTACACTTTTACCGTAAATTTTTAGTGCTATTTTACGTGTTTACTGCTTCATTACTTAGTTGTAACTTTAATTAGAAATCGGTGATTGATAACTACATTATATTTAAAAAGAACATGCTGCCAGGAATTACTCAATGGTTGGTGATATTTTACACGCAAAATAGCACTAAAAATTTACGGCAAAATTGGACTAAAAGTGAAACAAATGGTGAACTCAGCCCAATATTGTGAAAAAGGCCTAATATAAAATTTAGTTGCATCTAAGTTGACATGAACACAAGTGAATTTATGAGGCTATCATAAACAAGCCTGCAATTCCAAAAATATACAATAACAAAACAATCAAAGAATCAATACCAAGGTTAAGTATTTGTTTTTTTGGGCGAAACAAAAGCCCCCAAATATAAACAATGGTTAACAGCATCGCTAGTCCAGTAAGATAAATATCAGTCTTTTGTGCTTCAGGCAATACGGCCTCACCGGAAAATAAAGTTGCAAATAAAAATAGTACAGGTAAAAAAGCATTGCCACCAAAAATATCACTTACTGCCATTTGATAATCTTTCAATTTTATAGAGGACAGCCCTGTTGATATTTCAGGTAATGAAGTTGCTGCTGCAAGAATGGTAGCACCAAATAAAACCCCACCCATTCCAATATGTGTTGCAATGGCCTCACCGGTTAATTCCAATGCAATACCCGCAACAAGGGTTACAATAGAACTTATAGTAAATATCGTTATGATGTGGGCGGTAGTAGTTTTTTTTGACTTTGTCTTTGCATCTTTTTTGTGGCGTGAATGTCCATGTGGTTCTGTTTGCCCGCCTGGCACTTTAAAATTTGCTATCCATGGAAGTTTTGTTCTTGCCCTGCCAATCAATACAATTCCAATTACCCAAACGATAAATATCAGTAAACCTGGCGGTGTCATTCTCCAAAAAATAACTTTTGCAGGAAGCTCATGCCCCGTAATAACCAGCGACAGCACTGCTATTACCAATAAACCTTCCAGTACGAGTACAAGAGACGATGCTTTGTAAGTGAGACTGTTGGCTTTACCCAGTCCGAACCCGTCCAGCACCACCAACACAACTGTTTGTATAGCAATGCCACCTAAAATGTTTCCAATAGCTATTCCCATTTTGTGTTGAAAAGAAGCACTTGTTACAATTGCTATTTCTGGTAGGTTGGTAACAATTGCAAGAATGATCAATCCTCCCATCGCTTCACCAATTCCAAAACGGGATACCAGCACATCGGTTGTGTTTGATAATTTAATGCCTGCTATCCATATAGCAACTACAGCTACCAAAAAAATGATCAATAACCAGGTGAGTGAAAGAGAATCAATATTCATAATAAACTAATTAATGTAAATATCAGAATAATATTAAATGAAAATAAAAGGTGTTGTTATCAAGAGTTGATATTGGCTCAACATCGGGCTGATTTCGCCATTCGGGCCTAAAATAAAATAAGGCTTCTATCGTATTTATTATCAACAAATGAAATTAGTTAAAAACTTTTCTAATGTACTTAATTAAAAAATTATCGGGTTCAATTGGCTAACTTAAAATAATTCGTTTAACAAATGTGAGTTGCGTAATATAAAAGTGTAAAACCCTTCAAGATGACGTTAAATTTGTTTTGCAAATTTAACGTCATCAAAATGAATGATTTTACGATTGAAATTTACTGTTTTGTAAACGATTTATTGTTAAAAATTGATGATAAATCACTTAATAAACGTCGTAAACTAACTAACTCTCAGACAATTGCGACTGTTATTATATCTTCAAAATACTTTTATGGAAACCAAGTGTTAGTCTGTGTTTATTTAAAAAGCCATCACGGTTTTGATATTCCAGATAAAAGCAATTTTAATCGAGTGTTACTTAGTCTGACAGATTTATTAGCGAATTTGTTTTTTGCTTTGGGTATTATTTTTAAAAAATCTCAATCTTAGTAGTGTCTATTTAATTGACTCTTTTCCAGTGGCAATTTATAAAAATATTCGAATATGCAGAGCTAAATTTGTCAAAGGAGAAGAGTTTAGAGGATATAATGCTTCTAAAAAAGAGTACTTTTATGGGTTTAAAGCGGTCCAACGTTTCGGTCCATGTCATAACTGCGGGTGAGAGCATCCCAGTTGAGTTTCTGGTAACCGCTAGTAGCATTCCTGACAAGACAACTTTTCAAGTAATGGATATTAATTTACCTAAAAATGGCGATTTATATGATGATGTAGCCTACATAAACCAACAACATAAAGATTTACTCTTACACTTTAACCAAATAAGGATCAAAGCTGCTACTAAAAAAACTCAGTCGTAAAAATACTTGGGCAAAAGAACTGCAAAACCGCTACTATCGAAAAATAACTGAAAATACATTTGCCGATAGTTTTAATTTTACGCAACTTAGGAGTAGAGTGCATCAAAAGTGTGGGACAATCTCAACCAAATTTTTTGTTTATATTTTTAGATAGTCAATTGAATAGTTATCTTTTTATTTTAGAAATTTACTAACATTTGCCCCACATTTTTTTATGCACTCCATGAACACCTCGATGGCAGAGAGAATTCAAGAAAGAACTAATCTTACTACTCAAGTTATAGAGTATCATTTTTCATTTTCTACATAACATTCTAAATTCTTTGGGCGACATCCCCATATATTTCTTAAATAGTTTTGCAAAATAATTAGGGTACTCAAACTTCAATAAATAAGCGATTTCTGAAACGGAATGGGATGTATATTCCAAATATTTTTTGGATTCTTCAATTAAATGTTCTTGAATAATCTGTAAAGCAGACTTTCCGACTATACTTTGGCATACTCTATTCAAATGAACATGACTAATGTTTAGTTCTTGAGCAAATTGTGGAATACTTTTGGGGTAATCAGACATTTTCAAAAGTCGCTGAAACTTTCTAAAATGATGAATCATAGAATTTTTACCATCCGAAATATCTTCTTCTAAATTTAACATCCTCTGTAAAGTGACAAATAATTGTGTGATGTATGTCTGTAACATCAAACGTCTTTCGGGCAAATCGCCAAAGAGTTCTTCATCAATATTTTTGATAAGCATTTGCAGTTTTTCAAAGGAGCATTCTTCGTTAAATTCTTCTAACAATAGTGGGCGAGTCAAAGAAAGTATGGGTAAAGACTGAAATATATTTTCGATGATAGAAGATGAAATCGTGACAATATGCCCTTTTACGTCTGAACTGTAAGTGAGTCCGTGTAAAATGGCGGGAGGAATGACAATTAAACAGGGAGAAACTAAGGGTTTTTCCTGAAAATCGCTTTTAAGGGTCACCTTTCCTGACTCCACCATAAAAAGTTGAAATAGTTTGGTGTGAATATGCGGACGAATAACCCAATTAAAGTGTTCACTTCGGGTTGAGATTAGCTCAGAAAATATGTAATCAGAGGCAGGAGAAGCATTTAATTCTCCGTAGAGTCCATCAAAATGTTGAAAATTCATCTTCAAGGTTTAATTTTTACTAATAATACGTAAAAAGTATCCATTCACTGGCAATTGCACCTATTAATTTTGTTGATGATCAAATCCCGTTATTATTGGTATTACTAAATAAGTAAACTTCTAATGAAATCCATTAAATCTTTCCCAA
>JACMRQ010000514.1 GCA_014376355.1 Arcicella sp.
ACCAAAGAGCTAATCAGGTTTGATAAACTATCTTAAAATGATTGATTAGGCATCCCCCTAAAGTATAAATGTGCTTGCCCCACACTTTTTGATGCACTCCTAATTACAAGTCAAAGGTAGCTTTTCACCAAAATTGACGAAGAACCTCTTTAAGAATTCGATGATTTAAGCATTATTGCACCACTCCTATAAAATCTTAAAGAATTGGAAAATTTAACAATTCGAGCGTTTTTAAATGTAAGTTGAAGATTAAAGTTCTCACAATTGCCCAAACGTGATTTTATTTGAGTTGATAAATTCTACGGAAGTCGTGGTGAAACTCGCACTTTTCTTTAGTTGTAACCATGTTTAACAGTTCAATAACTTGTTTCAGAATACTTAACTTAGGATATGAATTAGATTGCCCCACACTTTTTGATGCACTCGTAGCCCAAGCCCCCTGATCCCCGAAGGGGGAATATATGATTGAATAGTTACATTGAAAATTCTTATTTTATCTTTAAAAATACTCTCATTTACATTTACAACCGCCTGATTATAAGCACTTTCATCAATTTCAATGGCATCAATTTTTGCATGACTTCGTTGGGCTAACATTAAAGACAGAAGTCCTGTACCTGTGCCAATGTCCAGAATGTTTTTTACTCTTTGCACATCCGTATAAGCACCCAGAATACAGGCATCAGTGGTCACTTTCATCGCCGTTTGGTCTTGATGAATGGTGAATTGTTTGAAAGTAAAGTGAGTGTTTGGCATTGAATCTGATTACCCCAGCATGGATTTTCGATAATTTTTAATAGTCGTGAATACTATTTTATTAAACTTTGCATGGTTTTGCTCAATGTCGTCCATATCAATCAAATCGTAGATATTTACCCATTCTTCGCCCATTAAAATCTCTAATAAAGGGTTGGGTAAATACATTCCTTGTTGGATTCGGATAAAGAGTTTTTTGTTATATTTATCCTCTCGATTGACTTCATTTTTAGATAAAATACTGGATAAATAACTCCGCACTTTTCGATAATCTGCCACCACATGAGACGATAATCCCTCATAAAAATCCAGATAATCTTGGGTTTGATAAACAGGAATTTCGCTTACTTGAAACCTGCCTTTTCTATTTGTACCTGCAATAATTTTGGTTCTCAAAGTCGCAATCATAAAATTTAACATCAAAAACTCCGCTTGATGATTGTCTATCTTCAAGAGTTTATTGTCGATTTTCACTCTGATACTTTCTATTTTGAGTGTTCCGTAGAACTTATTGAGAACTTTTTGTTTGAAAGCCGAGTCCAATTCTGCCTTCAAAAGGGCTAATTGAAGGGCATTTCTTCCAAAATTATCCGTCAGATTGGTCTTCGCACCATTTTTGATGAGATGTTCTGAAATTTGAGTTGCCCCATACGAAATCGCCAACATGAAGGGCGAAAGATTTAACTCATTTCTGAAATCAATGCCATATTTAATCAATTTAGGCTCTAAGGCTTTTACGTTATCTTGTTGATATTCAGACAACATACGCTTCAAAATTCCTTTCCCTTCCTGTTCCCAACGGTCGGCTGGGCGATATTTTAGAGCCGATAATTGATTGAAATAACTTTGTTCTCCGTAATAGAGAGCATACTCAAAAAGGCGGTCTTTCGCTTTTTTGTTGAAAGATTCTGGACTGAGGGCTTGTTTTACTAAATCTTTCAAAATTTCACGAGTCGTAATTTCCCACGGCACGGGCTGCACCTGCAAAATCTGATTTCTGATGGCATCGGCTTGTTCTTGTTTGCCTTGCATTTCCAAACGGTGGGCTTCTCGTTGCCAATCTTCTTTACTTGACGTTTGGTCTTTTACCGACGATTGTTGTTTAAAATTAGTTAAACCCAAGAGCGTCAGAAGCTCATGTTTTTTGTTGGTTTCGATGACATATAAATTCTTGATGGCACGTGTAATGCCCACATAGAGCGAATTGACGTAGAATTTATATTCATCCAAAGATTTATCAGTCTTATCTTTTCCTCGAGAATATTTCAAGTTTTCTTCCTTCAAATCTTCCTGTGTAACGCCATTGGTGAGTTCTCGAAATTCTCGGTCATACCCCGAAATGGCATTGAAAAGAATAATATTTTCATATTCCAAACCTTTGGCTTCTTGGATTGAAAAAAGGAGTGGCGTATTAAAAAATGTTTTCGCCAAAGCTTTGTCTTCATTTCTTAGAACCAAGACTGCAAACTTGGTCGAACGCTTAGTTTTTGCATTCAATTCGGCTTTGATTTTTGGATTATTTTCCAAGAATTCCACCTCGCCCGAATGTTTAGAATTTGGTTCGACCAAATACGTACTTTCCTTGTCAATTGAGCCAAAACGTGCATTTTTGATTAATAATAACTGATTGGCAATGCGTGTAACTTCGGGCGTGTTGCGGTAATTCGTCGCCAAGATTCGGATAATATCACCCTTTAAATCTTGTTTATAGAAAAGTGTTTTTATCTGTGACCAAGAGAAGAAATTGGGATGAACAATCTGGTTTGAATCGCCACAAAGCACAAAATTTTGAGGTAATATCAAACTCCTTAAAATCAACATTAATTGAATATTGGTGATGTCCTGCACCTCATCCACGATCACATAGTCATACTGTGGAACGATTTTGGGCAGTAAATTATACGACAAAATATTACTATCGAAATACGTTCCTTCTTTCAACCATTCAAGATATTTTGAAAATAAATCGTAAATCAAAGCTCTTTCAGCAACAGGAAAAATGGATTGTTTTACGCCCAAAGTAGTATAATCGTTCAAAGAAAGATAGGCTTTATCAATCATTGAACCTGTGAGAACGCCCTTGAATTCTTCAAAAAGTTTATAGCTATCTTTGATTTTGTGGCTCTGTCTATACCGTGAAATCCATTGATCGAAACTGCGAAAATCGACCTCCTTTCCCTTCGGAACATCTATGGTTGAGAGGTATTCAAAAAACGACAAAAATTCTACTTCCTGTTTCGTATTTTCATAATCAAAAGAGGAATAGAGA
>JACMRQ010000515.1 GCA_014376355.1 Arcicella sp.
AGCTAATTTGAGTATTTTTTTACGTCTTGCTCTGGACGCTACGTGATTGACACTACGTGGCATAATTTTGTTTGTTTTTTGAAATTTGGCGGTAAATTTTTACACTTAATGAGCCAATTTTCTGGTTGAACAATAACTAAAAAATTTGATAATTTTTAAATTTGACGATTTGATACTATTCAAACAAATTCATTTTCAAATTTTCAAATTGATATGATTACATGACTAACATTAAAGTTACTCTGTTCATATCTGCTGAACTTACTAACGTTGCGTGAACTAAATTACGCTTACGTTTCGTAGATTTTTTAGTAAGAATGTGGCTATGGTAAGCGTGTTTACGCTTAATTTTGCCTGTTCCTGTAACCTTAAAGCGTTTTTTTGCTCCAGATTTGGTTTTAATTTTTGGCATTTCTATTAAATGTTTAAAATGAAAAGTATTGATTTTATAAAATAGAGTGCAAAGATACAAAAAATACAAATACAAAATTAAAAATACTCCTCAAAGCGTTCGTATAGCGAAGTTATATAGTTTCTATTGCCATTTGGGTTTCTTAAAGTTTTTGTAAATTCGTACCAATATCCATCACCAATTGAAATAAATTTACCCAAAGTTTGAGGTTCTTTTTTCGATGCTTTATCAGTTAAAAACTCTCCAATAAATACTTGACCCAGCAAATCACTGGCTTCTTCCCAAGGCAAACTTCTGCTTGTTTTTTCACCATCAATTTCTGTGTATGCTTCAACTTTTCTATTAGCATAACGAAGTATCATTTCAAAAATAGAAATCTTATTATTTGACCCTAAGTTCTTGAAAATCATTTTGAAAGGACTTTCTTTTCCATAAGTTTCATAAATAGTTTGGGCCAATTCCTGCAATAAATATTCCCATTCTTCCTGGTTTTGAGGATTGCCGAAAGGTTTTTCATTAATGGATAATTCCAAAAAATTTTGTTCTTCTTTCAAGCCTTTTTTATTAGATTTTTCGGGCGTGAAAGCCAATAATTTCAATATAGGTTGTTTCCAAGCATTGGATATTTCACCCGCCCAAGCAAGGTCTTCTTCACCATTGAAACCCTCTTCCAATATTTCTTCGTCCGTCAGTTCATCTCTATACGTATAGGCGATTTCAAATTTTGTATCAATAAAATCCTTCTTAAAATCGAAAGTAAGTAGTATTTGATGTGAAAACGGAGGAGGCAAAATATCCGACGTTTCAAATTTTATTTCTAAATGATTAAGTTCTTCTAATTTCATAATGAGTAAATTCTTGTTCTCTTTATTAATATTATCACAAAGATACTTAGCCTTTAATCATTAAAATAAGTTTGAAACTTATTGAGGTACAGTTTTTCAAAAAAAAGTGTAAATTTGAAAAAAATAAAGGTTTTAAATGCGAGTTAATCCTATTAAAGAAAATGAAAAAAACACTAGTAGTATTAACAGGAGCGGGTATTTCAGCTGAAAGTGGTGTTGCTACTTTTAGAGATTCAGACGGACTTTGGGAAAATTTTTCCATTGAAGAAGTTGCAACTCCTCAAGGTTGGACAAAGGATCCAGCATTGGTTCAGCGTTTTTATAATACAAGACGTGAACAAATGCTAACGGTTGTGCCTAATGAAGGGCATAAAATATTGGCAAAATTAGAAAAATATTTTAATGTCAAAATTATTACCCAAAACGTAGATGATTTGCACGAGCGTGGAGGCTCAACCAATATTCTTCATCTACACGGGCAACTCACACAGGCGAGAGGTTCAAAAGATAAGGAGAAGATTTATGATATTGGTTATACTTCTATCGAAATGGGTGATTTGGCTGAAGATGGTACTCAGATGCGTCCACACATTGTTTGGTTTGGCGAAGAGGTTCCAGAGATAATTAATGCTGTTGAATTAGCTGCCGAAGCTGATGTTTTTGTGGTTGTTGGTACTTCGATGCAAGTATATCCTGCGGCAAGTCTGGTAAATTATGTAGGTGAAAATGTGCCAATTTACATTATTGATCCTAAAAAGCCAGCGATTGAACTCACCAAAAATATGAATTATATTCAAGCAGGTGGGAGTGAAGGGCTACAGCAATTATTTGAAATTTTAGTATAATAATAAATTCATTTTTAATTATAACTGAATTTATTGCGATAAAAACAGGTTATATTTTTGTACAAATATTAATTTGTATTTACCAATCACTATTCACTAAAAACCATTTATTAAGATATGAATTATTGGCTCGTAAAATCTGAACCGTTCAAATATTCGTGGGATGATTTTGTTAATCAAGGGACAGGCGTATGGGACGGCGTACGTAATTATCAGGCACGTAATAATTTAAAATCCATGCAGTTAGGTGATTTAGTTTTCTTTTATCATTCAAACGAGGGATTAGAAATTGTAGGTTTAGCCAAGGTGGTAAAAGAATTTTATCAAGACCCAACCACGGAGGATAATCGCTGGGTGGTTGTTGATTTAATACCAGTTGAAAAACTTCCTAAAACCGTAACATTAAAACAAATAAAAGCCGATGAAAGATTACAAAATATTGGGCTAATTAAACAAATGAGACTTTCTGTAACATCCATCAGAGTAGAAGAATTTGATATAATTCTTGCATTAGCACACGAATAAAAAATTGAAATTTGCGAAATTTGTACCACATTTAAACATTAAAATAAAAAGTGCTTTTAATCGTTTTAAATGTAATATTTCCAATTTTTATAACCATCAATATTCATGAAAACTGTAATTAGTCGCATTATATTCTCTTTTATAGTAGCGATAATGAGCCAAATTTCTCAGGCTCAAAGTGTTAAGCGTGTTGAAATTCCAATGCCTTCAAATAGTACGGAGGTGTTCACGATTCCTCTCAATCAACAGGGAGTTATCGTACTAAATCAAATCAATAAAACGAATTATACTTTAACTCGTTACGATACAAATCTTGATAGAATTTGGACGGTTAATGGTACAATGGATGCCACTTTAGATTATGTAAAACATTCTTATGACGGTAAAAATTTGTATTTGCTTTTTAGTCGTTACAGAAGTAATGTTTATGAAGTTGTTAAAGTAAATATTGGTCCAGGGTTCATTGAAAAATATCAAATTATGTCGGTTGACAGAATGGAAGTCTCTGATTTTCAAGCGTTAAATTCATCTGTTTTTATTGGTGGAGTAGTAAATTCACAACCAGTAATTTTGTTTACAAATTTGAATGAACGTAAAACGAAGGTACTTCCAAGTGCTTTAAAAAATCAAGCGGAGATTCAATCAATGGAATTAGATACTACTTCCGAAGTCTTAAATGTTACGTATGCAGTAGGTACGAAAGGGAAAAATTATCAGCTGGTTTTGAAATCTTTTGATGAAAATGGAAAGCAAATTTCACAAGTTGCGATGAATCCTGATAATGAATTTGCGATGATGAATGGACGCTTAAATTTAGTTTCAGATTCAACCGAAGTCATGTTTGGGACGTATGGACACAAGAATTCAATTGGTTCATCTCGTGGTCCAACTTCACAGGGAATTTATTTTTCAAAATTGACCGATAACGAAGTTACTGACGTTAAATTCCACAGTTTTACGGAATTTAAAAACTTTTTCAATTTCATGCCAGAAAGACAACGTGAAAGACAGGAAAGAAAGATTCAAGATAAAAAAGATAAAGGTGAAGATTTGCGTTTAGATTATCGGCTTTTAGTGCATGACGTTATCAAAAAAGACGGAAAATATATCATGGTGGCCGAGGCGTTTTATGCAGATTATCGCTACAATAATTATAATCCTTACGGTATGAATAATGGGATGAATAGTTGGAGTAGCTTTGGAAGTCCATACAGTTCTTTTTATAATCCTTATCGTTGGGGTTATGGAAATTATGGATTATATTCTCCTTTCAGTTCATATTATTCTCCTTGGGGTTGGGGAAATCGCAATTATAATAATTCCCAAACTTTTGATGGTTGGATTTATACCCACGCAATTGTTGCTGCATTTGACGATAAAGGGAATCTTTTGTGGGATAATAGTATAGAATTAAAAGACGTGAAAGAGCAAAAATTGACTGAAAAAGTAAAAGCATCTATTAAAGGGGACGAAATTGTACTTTCGTATAGCAATAAAGGACAAATTTTCACAAAAATAATTCAAGCCGAAAAGGTTTTGGAAGATACTCAAAATAAACCCATCGACACGCAATTAGTAGGCGATAAAGTTAAACAAACAACTTCGGATAATATTGATTTTTGGTATAATAATTATTTCTTAGCCTCTGGTTATCAAAAGATTAGTAATGATAATGAAGGGGGAAAAAGGAATGTTTATTATTTGAATAAGGTTTCTTTTTAGATATATTTTGTCTGTAAAAAGCTCTAAAATTAGATATTTTAGAGCTTTTTTAATTTTATTCCACCCAATAATTTCCCTAATAAAGCTCCATGATTCTCAATTAATTGAGAGGCATTTTCAAGTGCATTTTCCAACTTCATGGGTTCATTCAAAATGGAGGAAGCATGTAAAATTATAGTCTGAGAAAAAATACTTTCCACATTTTGTAAAGTTCCACAAACTAAAATTACGGGTGTTTGGGTCATTTCAGCCATCAAAACCAATTGAGAAATAAGTTTTCCTTGCCATGTTTGACTGTCAATTTTTCCTTCACCTGTAATCAGTATATCAGCACCTTTCAATTTATTTTCTACCTGATTTATTTCTAAAATCCATTGAGCCGCTGATTTTATTTCTGCGTTCAAAAAAGCAACCGCACCCCCGCCAATTCCCCCGCCTGCACCACTTCCAGAGATATTTTGTAAATCTATATTATAATCCTTTTTTATTAATTGACTGATATTTTTTAATCCTATATCTAAAAGTTCAACGGCTTGTTTATCAGCCCCTTTTTGAGGAGAAAATACGTATGCCGCACCCTCTTTTCCATAAAATGGACTCGATACATCAGTTGCCACAGTGAATTTAGTTTGTAATAATTTTGGATGTATATTTTTAGAAATTATTTTAAAAATTTTAGAAAGATTGCTTCCGATTGGTTCAATTTCATTATTATTTTTATCAAAGAATTCATATCCCAAAGCAGAAGCCATGCCTATTCCAGCATCATTGGTGGCACTTCCTCCAACAGTCAAGATGATTTCTTTTGCTCCTTTTTCGAGGGCATCTTTAATTAATTCACCTGTTCCTAAAGTGCTGGTAATTAAGCAATTACGTTCATTTTGTTTTAATAATTCAATTCCAGAAGCTCTTGCCATTTCAATAATTGCCGTTTGTTTTTCTTCAATCCAAAGGTAATTGGCTTCAACTTTCCGAGATAATGGGTCACGAACTTCACAATTTTCAAACTGTCCTCCCCAAACTGATTGTAACGTTTCTAAAGTACCTTCTCCACCATCTGCCAAAGGTAAAATTTCTATTTCTACGGTTGGAAATGTACGTAAAATACCTTTCTTTAAGCCTTGACAAACTTGCTTGGCCGTAAGTGAATCTTTAAATTTATCAGTTGCAATTAAAATTTTCATATAAATAATTTAGTATTTTCTTTGAAATAAAAGTACTCATTAGAAATTTAATGTTTTTACTTTTGTATTCAGAAATTAAAATTTTCATGCAAAAAGAAACAATACAACTCCAAACGCCTCTAAACTGGAAAGAATATCAATTAATAGATTCGGGTGGATTCGAGAAATTAGAGAAATTTGGTAAATATATTCTCCGTCGTCCAGAACCACAGGCAGTTTGGGATAAATCCATGCCCGATTCTGAATGGGAACGGACTGCTCACGCCACTTTTAAAAAGGAAAAAGGTTCACAAGAGAAAGGAGAATGGGTGATAAAAAAAGGAATGGAAGATCGGTGGTTTTTAAATTATAAAACCGATGATTTAGATTTGAATTTCAAATTAGCTTTGTCTTCTTTCAAACACGTAGGGATATTTCCAGAACAGGCTTCAAATTGGGATTATATTCACGAAAAAGTAAAGAAATTGCCTTTTGGAAAACCTAAAATTCTAAATCTTTTCGCTTATACGGGTGGTGCTTCATTGGCTTCCAAGCAAGCTGGAGCAGATATAACCCATGTAGATTCGATTAAACAAGTTATTTCATGGTCCAGAGAAAACATGGAAGCGAGTTCTTTAGATAATATTCGTTGGGTGGTTGAGGATGCCTTGAAGTTTGTAAAAAGAGAAGCAAAAAGAGGGAATATTTATAATGGAATTATTCTCGACCCACCTGCTTATGGTCGTGGACCAGATGGTGAAAGATGGATTTTGGAAGAACAAATCAACGAATTATTAAAGATAGTTGAACAGATTTTAGATAAGGAAAACTATTTTTTAATTCTAAATATGTACTCGATGGGATTCTCATCATTGATTGTTGAAAATTTAATAAAATGTTCTTTTACTCAACCATTAAATCACGAATTTGGGGAGTTGTATTTGAATGACAGTTTCGATAAAAAATTGCCCTTAGGCGTTTATTATCGTTTTGCAAGTGTATAAAAAAAGCGCATCTTTAAAGATGCGCTTAAGTAGTCTTTTTTGTCAATTAGCAAATACTTCCATTGCCTTCAATACAATGAGGAAAATTACGAAATAATAAACTTTTTTCATTTGTGGTTGGAGTGTATGATTGTGGTTAATAATCTGATACAAAGCTACTTATATTTTTTTATCTATTTATAGATACTTTAGATTTTTTTGCAACATAAAACTTATAATTGACAATTGTAGAACATTAAAATGAAAAATTTTACTTTTAAAGCTGATTTGAAAAAATCTTGATAATTTTGTATTAACAAAAGCTCCGTATTGCGAGCAAAATTGTTCTGAACTTTGTAATTTTGGGTAATGAATAAAAATTTACGAATATTTTGTCAATTAGCCACTATCCTTTATTTTTTTAGTTCATGTATTTCTGAATCAAAAAAAGGATTAGCAATTCCTGCCATTCCAGAAGTAAATGAAATTGCCAGAAGACAAGCGGCAATTGCATTTTTAACTGATGCAATTGATGCTTCACCTAATAGTTCTGAAAACTATTACAAGAGAGCGATATTATATTTAGAAAATGAACAGACTTCTGTAGCATTAGAAGACATTAATAATGCCATTAACATAAAACCTAATGTTGGGAATTACTTTCAAGCGAAGGCACTTATTTTAAGAGATTCCCAACAACCACAATTAGCATTAGAAGCTGCCTCAAAAGCGGAGGTTCTTGATTCCGAGTCCCCTGAATTGTATACGCTGTTGGGTGACTTATATCAGCAATTGGGTCAATATGATAAGTCAAAATCATATCTCAGAAAAGCTTTGCAAATTTCTCCTAACGATGGTGAAACCTATTTTTATCAAGGTGAAATTGAAGCTAAAACGGGAGATACTTTATCAGCTTTGGTTCTTTACCGACAGGCATTAGGGTTAAAACCAAGTTTTTTGCCAGTTTATTTGAAATTAATACAAGTACATACCAATTTGAAGCAGTATGAAATAGCCTTACTTTATAGTAGTGAAGCCTTGAAATATTATCCAAAAAGTGCTTCTGTTTATTTTCAAAAGGGAAATACCTATCAAAAAAATTGGAAATTTGATAGTGCGATAACATGCTACAATAAAGTTATGCAATTAGATACTAATTTCGTTCAGGCGAGTTTTAGCATAGGAGTTATTAACTTTAAATCCAGAGCATATCGTTTAGCACTACCCTTTTTTGAAAGAACTTTGAGGCATGATGCCAAATATCCTGATGCTAAATATTATTTGGCACAATGTTCGGAATATTTAGGTGATTTCATTAAAGCAGAAGAATTATACGGTCAAATGATTGCTGAGAATAATCAAGATTACAGGGCACTAAGCGGAATAACAAGAGTGCAAAGAAAAGAAATTTATGGTGATTATATTCCTAACTTGGATTTGAAGTATGATACAACCTCTTTCCCTAAATTTGAAATGCCAAAACGTTCATTAGTGGATAGTCTTTCCTTGAAACCGATGAAATCAAAAGGGATTAACTAAACAATTATATCGGAGAATTTGAAAAGAATAGTTGCTTGTAAAACTCTAATTTTCAATTAATGAACTCCTTAACTAAAATAAAAATGATTAAAATTAAATTACCCGATGGTAGTGTCAGAGAGTATGCTCAGGGAACAACTGGGATGGACATTGCCCTCAGTATTTCGGAAGGTTTAGCTCGAAATGTGCTGGCAGCAAAAGTAAATGGCAAAGTTGTTGATGCTTCACTGCCTATTATTGAAGATTCTGATTTTCAATTACTTACATGGAATGATACTGATGGAAAAGCAACTTTTTGGCACTCTTCCGCTCACCTTTTAGCTGAAGCTATTGAGTCACTTTATCCAGGGACAAAATTTGGAATTGGACCCGCTATTGAAACAGGTTTTTATTATGATATTGATATGGGCGAAAAAATGCTTGGTCAAGAGGATTTTAAGAAGATAGAAGAAAAAGTTTTGGAATTGGCTCGTCAGAAAAACGAATATCAACGAACATCTGTTTCAAAAACTGATGCCATTGAATATTTTAAGGAGAAAGGAGACGAATATAAATTGGAATTGTTGGAAGGTTTGGAAGATGGTTCAATTACGTTTTATCAACAAGGCAATTTTACGGATTTATGTCGTGGTCCACACATTCCAAATACAGGATTTGTAAAGGCTGTTAAACTAATGAGTGTTGCGGGTGCGTATTGGAGAGGAGATATTACTCGTAAGCAAATGACTCGTGTGTATGCTGTGACCTTTCCAAAACAAAAAGAATTAGAGGAGTATTTGGTGCTTTTGGAAGAAGCAAAGCGTCGTGATCATAGAAAATTAGGCAAAGAATTAGAATTATTCGCCTTTTCAGAAAAAGTTGGAATGGGCCTGCCATTGTGGCTTCCAAAGGGAGCAATGTTACGTGAACGTTTGGAAAATTTTTTGCGAAGAGCTCAGGTTCGAGCAGGATATTTGCCAGTAATTACGCCACATATTGCCTCAAAAGAATTGTATGTTACCTCTGGTCATTACGCCAAATATGGGGCGGATTCATTTCAACCAATTCTTACACCTGATGCAGGCGAAGAGTTTTTTTTGAAACCGATGAATTGCCCGCATCATTGCGAAATTTATAAAACTAAACCACGAAGTTATCGTGATTTACCGTTAAGATTAGCAGAATTTGGAACGGTTTATCGCTATGAACAATCAGGTGAATTGCACGGTTTAACTCGTGTACGTGGCTTTACACAAGATGATGCCCATATTTTCTGTCGCCCTGACCAAGTGGAAGACGAATTTATGAAAGTTATAGATTTGGTAATTTATGTTTTTAAGGCATTAGGATTTGATGATTACTCGGCTCAAATTTCGCTTCGTGACCCTGAAAATAAGGAAAAATATATTGGAAAGGATGAAGATTGGGATAAAGCAGAAGCCTCTATCATTAAAACGGCTGCGGCAAAAGGCTTGCCAACGGTTGTAGCATTGGGCGAAGCCGCTTTTTATGGTCCAAAATTGGACTTCATGGTTAGAGATGCTTTGGGACGCAAATGGCAATTAGGAACAATCCAAGTTGATTATCAATTACCACAACGTTTTGAATTGGAATACACAGGTTCAGATAATCAAAAACATTGTCCTGTAATGATTCATAGAGCTCCATTTGGTTCTTTGGAACGTTTTATCGCAATTTTAATTGAAAATACTGCGGGTAATTTTCCACTTTGGCTTTCCCCAGAACAATTGGCAGTTTTACCAATTTCGGAGAAATATGAAGAATATGCCAATGAAGTATTTTTGAGGCTACAAGAACAAGATTTACGAGGTTATATTGACCACAGAGACGAAAAAATTGGTCGTAAAATTCGGGATGCCGAGGTTAATAAATTACCTTTTATGCTTATTGTAGGCGAAAAAGAATCAGAACAAGGTATGGTTTCTGTTCGTAAAAAAGGTGAAGGTGATTTAGGAATGATGACAATAGACGAATTTGCCAAGATTGCTTTGGAGGAAGTAAATAAGAATATTGTTAAATTTTAAAATTAAGAAGTAATATAAGGTAGTAATTGTAGCTTTAGAATACATATTTACTATCTTACATTTACTGCCGTACAGCTACTTTATCTCAAAACTTAATGATAAAAAAGTGAACTTTGTAACTTTTTTGAGTAATTTGCAGTTCATTAGGCAGTAATAAGAGGGAAACCTA
>JACMRQ010000516.1 GCA_014376355.1 Arcicella sp.
ATTTTTGACTTTCCGTGTCCACGAGATTCAAAAATCCCCTGTTTTACATCCGAAGTTAAGTACATCTTCAACCAGTTTAAATTGTAAATAATTATTAAAACGTGCAAAATTATCGTTTTTCCTACGTATTAGCAAATTTCATGTTTAATTTATTTGAAATCCATACACCAAATGCAGATTTTGACAACTTTTCTTTAAATCTTGTGAAATAAACGGCATAAACATCCGCTTCAAAAAGTCGGGAGTCATTTTGAGCTTTTTTTAGAAAATATATTCCAAAAATAAATAACACAAAATTTGATAACCATGCACCCACTTGCACAATCAATCGACTTTCTTTGGCGGCCTTATCTCCCTGTTGCGTCATTACATACATCAGAATAAAAAAGACAATCGCAATTACAACGGGCAAACCAAAACCTCCCTTTTTGATAATTCCTCCCAATGGAGCTCCGATGAGAAACATAACAAAAACGGCTATGGCATTCGTAAATTTATGGTGCCACTCTAAATCAGTGCGGTGGCTGTCTTCTTGTTTTGCTAATAATGAACTTTGATTTGTTTCATTATACGTATAAATATTATTTGCCTGTCCGAGGGCAAAATCAATATTTTGAGTTGGAAACGTAATTCTATCCATTCTCTTCTTGACGATAGTATCTAATACTGCATTATTCTTTTGTGATAATAATTTTTTTCCAACTACGGAATTCTTTGGAATAAATTTCATTTCATACGTATAATACGTCGAAGCATTGGTTAAAAAACTCTGATTTAAAGATTTATATGCTTTTTGCAAGGAGTCTGAATCATACGATAAATCTGAAATCCCTCGCATCATTTGATGATGTTTAAATTGGTCTTCCTCTGTTTTGTGCATATCAAAAGCGGATAAACTCATGATTACTTTACTCTTTTTAAAAGCATTCGCCGACATATCCGTTTGGTCGGAATTGCCCGTTTTATCAGCATCTTCTGTGTAATCATTTCCGTTAAACAATTCAAAAATCAGATATTGTTTATTCATAATGGTGTACATCTGAGCAGAATCAGCAATTGTTACGTGACGGTCACCATCATTTTTTGTATGATCGAAAATGACAATATTTTTGAGCGATTTATTATCAGGATATTTTTTGGCAACTTTGATACTATATCCAGGCAAATCAGTATAAAAGATACCTTCTTTAATATTCAGCGTAGTTTTTGTTGTTTTTATATCATACAAAAGGCTGTAACCTTTGAGATTTGCCCACGGCAGAGCGACATTATTAAACCAAAACGCAAAAATACTTATCAAAATCGCTACTACAAACATGGGTAACATCGCTCTTGTTATTGAAATACCAGCACTTTTTAGTGCCGTCAATTCAAAATATTCGCCTAAGTTTCCATAGGTCATCAAGGTTGAAAGCAACATTGCCAAAGGCAGAGCAATTGGGATGGTAATTAAACTAAAATAAAAAAAAAGTTTAAGGTATAATTCAATGCCTAAATCTTTACCGAAGAGGTCGGCAAAATAAGCAATAATAAGACGCATTAAGAATATAAAAATTACCACTGTCAACGTCATAAAAAATGGTTGCCAGAATGATTTTAGGATTAATTTATCTATTTTTTTTATCATTGATTGAAATATAAAAATGCTCGTGATTCTGCATGAAACACGAGCATCGTGCGTTCTATCAAGAACGCAAAAATACATAAAATTGATTTCTTTGTGTCGTTAAAATTTCTTAACTGCCTACGATTTCCTTCAATTTATAAATTAAATCTCCCCAAAGTTCGTTGAGTTCTTCTTCGTCAGTATTCATGGAGTAATCAACAATTTTTAAATACGTTGAACCCGTTAAATCACTGACATCCATTTTGAATTCAAGATAATTATGATCTTTTTCATCACTATTTGGAGGAACAAAATCGAATTTTGCAGATTTATTTAAACGTAATTGTGAAAGTTTAGCAATATGGCTCTCACCATCCCAAAGGAAATCAAAAGTTGTACTATCTTTCAAGATAACCTTCTCTGCAAACCATTGTTGCATACCCGACGCTGAACTAATGTATGGAAATAGCACTTTCGGAGAGGCTCTTAACTCAAATTCTGCGACAAATTTATGTTTAGTCATATTTTTAAAGATTTAGCGTATTCTCAAAAAAAATTAATTTAAAAATACATCAGCATTAAAAATGCCTTGATTCTACAATGGCAAAGGTATCATTGTAAATGATATTAGCAAACTTTTTTTTAAATTTTACAAAATAATTGGACTGTTCGATCTACTTAGTAATTGATTATCAATGACTTAAACCTTGAAATAATTAAATTCGTGTAAAATCGTCTTTTTTGGAATTTGACAAATTAACGGCCTGATAATCAGGACATAAGAAAATAGTTTTAAAAAAATGCCAACTTTGATTTGTCTTAAAATAATTAAATCCTTAGTTTTGCACCAGATTAATACTGCGGGATAGCTCAGATGGTTAGAGCGTAGGATTCATAACCCTAAGGTCGGCAGTTCGATCCTGCTTCCCGCAACTAAAAAAGCCCTTACTGAAATTTTCGGTAGGGGCTTTTACTTTATTCTTATCTCAAATCCAAGCGAACTACATTTTCCACGTGATGTGTCTGTGGGAACATATCTACGGGCTGAACGGCTGTAACGGCATATTTTTCATCTAAAATAGCTAAATCTCTGGCCTGCGTGGCAGGATTACAACTTACATAAACAATTCTTTTTGGTGCGGCTTCTAATAAAACTCTTACAACTGGCTCATCCATTCCTGCCCGTGGAGGATCTGTAATCACCGTGTCTGGTCGTCCATGTTGGCTTACGAAATCATAACTCAACAATTTTCGCATATCGCCAGCGTAAAACTCAGTGTTGGTGATATTATTGATTTTAGAATTAACTTTTGCATCTTCAACCGCCATTTCTACGTATTCTAAACCAATTACTTTTTTGGCTTGTCGAGCTACAAAATTAGCAATTGTTCCTGTACCTGTATAAAGATCATACACAAACTCATCTCCTTGTAAATCAGCGTATTCCCGAGTAATTTTATACAATTCAAAGGCTTGTTTTGAATTAGTTTGGAAGAAAGATTTTGGTCCAACTCTAAAAAGGAGTCCCTCCATTTCCTCAACTATGTAAGGAAGTCCTTTTACATTAACTACTTCCAAATCAAAAAAAGTATCGTTTCCTTTGGTATTAATAATATAATTTAAAGAAGTAATTTCAGGGAATTTCAAGGCTAAATGATTCATTACCAAGTCAATATCTTCAGGTTGACAGTAAGCAAATTGAACAATTACCATCAAATCGCCAGTATTAGCAGTTCTGATAATTAAATTACGCAATGCTCCCTTTTCCTGTTTTATTTGTTCGTAATAATCTAAATTGTGCTTTTGGGTGAATGCTCTCAATTCCAGACGAATGGCATTTGAAGGGTCGGGTTGTAAATAACATTTTTCAATATCTAAGATTTTATCAAAACGTCTTGGAATATGAAAACCGAGTGCATTTCTTGAAAATTCTTCTCCTGAATCCATTTGTTCTTTCGTTAACCAACGGTTTTGCGAGAAGGTATATTCCAGTTTATTGCGATAATAAAACATATCGGCAGAAGGAAAAATAGGCTTTATTTCGGGCAATTTCACCTTCGCAATTCTTTGCAAAGCATCAGTAACTTGCCTGGTTTTAAAATCCATTTGAATCTGATAATCAATGTGTTGCCACTTACAGCCTCCGCAAGTTCCAAAATGTTGGCAGGTAACTTCAGTTCGATATTTTGATTCTGGGCGAATATTAAAAGCTACCGCTTCCATGAAACTTTTCTTGGACTTCATCACTCGCAAATCTACCGTATCACCTGGAGCAACGGGACCTTCAATGAAAATTACTTTATCATCAATTCGACTGATACATTTTGCATCAGAGGCAAAATCTTCCACTAAGACATTCTCAAAAATTGTATTTTCTTTTTTCTTTTTCATTATAAATTTTAAAACGGACTGGTTTGTCCGATGAAATCTTTGCTAACGGACAGTACAGTCCATATTATGTAATAACCACAAAAGTACATAGTCTAAAAATTTATATTGATAAAAAGATGTGAGTTTTAAGAAAATGAAGGAATTTTGTAAAAATATAAATCACATAAATGAAAGATAAAGTAGTCATCATCACTGGAGCTTCATCGGGAATTGGAAAAGCTTTGGCATTTTCTTTTGGGCGAGAAGGAGCCAAAATTGTCATTACAGGGCGAAAAGAAGCCCCTTTGATGGAAGTCAGTCAGGAATTAACAAAAGCTGGCATTGAGAATTTCGCCTTTGTTTCTGATGTAAGTATCGAAGCTGATAACGTTGAAATGGTTGAAAAAACGATTAAGAAATATGGTAAAATTGATGTTTTAATAAATAATGCAGGAATTTCGATGCGTTCAATGTTTGCGGATTGCGATTTGAATGTTATTAAATCATTAATGGATATTAATTTCTGGGGAACGGTTTATGCAACTAAGTATGCCCTCCCTTATATCAAGGAAACAAAAGGCTCAATTGTGGGAGTTTCGTCCATTGCTGGATATAGAGGTTTGCCTGTACGAACAGGTTATTCAGCTTCAAAATTTGCCGTTAATGGCTTTTTAGAAGCATTACGAACAGAATTATTAAAGACAGGTGTTCATGTTTTAACAGCTTGTCCAGGCTTTACAGCTTCCAATATTAGGGTTGCAGCATTAGGTTCTGACGGAAATTCTAAAGGAGAAACCATGCGAGATGAAGGAAAGATGATGTCGTCGGAGGAAGTAGCGGAAAGAATTTTAAAAGCTGTCAAAAATCGTGATAGAGATATGATTTTGACTTTTAAAGGCAATGCAATTATTTGGATTAATAAACTTTTTCCAAAATTAGCTGATAAATTGACATTTAATGAATTGGCTAAAGATATTGATTCACCTTTAACGAAAAAATAATAATTAAAGCAGACTTCCTCTCAAGGAAGTCTGCTTTATATCTTAAAAAATCTCCCCCACATCCGCATACATTTCACGGAATCTTAAAATGACTTTTTGAATAAACATATCATCAATCATTTCACGGATAGAAACTTCTGAAGCATCCATTTCAGAAATTTTATAAACTTGCTCTAAATCTGGTGTTTCAAATTTAATAAAAAATTTGGCATTCCATTTATACAATGATATTTTCATATCAGGACTTGAACCTGATAGTTCTCCAATAAAGTACATTTATTTAGGATTTTTGAGGTTATGATTAGAAGGTTAAAATCTATGAAGATTTTTTTTCTATCTCCTAAATCCTAACCACCAATTACGCTACTTCTTCAATAACTGTAATCTTTTGAATTTGATCACCTTCACGTATTTTATCAATTACGTCTAAACCTTCAACCACTTTTCCAAAACAAGTATGTTTGCGGTCTAAATGGGCAGTGTTATCACGGCTATGACACACGAAAAATTGCGAACCACCGGTATTTGGCCCACGGTGAGCCATCGACAAAACGCCACGATCATGATATTGATTTCCTCCCGTTAATTCATCTGGAATTGAATAACCTGGACCTCCACCACCCGTTCCATCTGGGTCACCACCTTGAATTACAAAATTAGGAATTACTCTATGAAAAGTTAATCCATCGTAAAAGCCTTTTTTAGCTAAATCAGTGAAGTTTTTTACGTGTATTGGAGCATCTTGCTCGTAAAATTCGATTACCATTAGACCTCTATCGGTCAGCATTTCAGCTTTGATCATTATATCCTGTTATTTAATTATTTCTACAAAATTAGCAACAAATGGGTTTGATTCATAGTTCAAATTTTGACTTTTCCCCTCAGAATATCGAAATACATGATAAAATCACTGACGAGACTGTAGAACGGATATTTGAAAGTAGCAGGTTTATTTTTTTCAAAAAAGAAGTGTCCCACCCATGCAAAAGCGTATCCAACTACGGGCATGAACCACATTAGGTTGTATTGGACAGTATAAGTTGCATAAATCAAGATCACAAAAAACAGCGTTGTTCCAATAAAATGCAGTAATTTTGAGGTTGAATTAGCATGTTCAGTTAGATAATAAGGATAAAATTCCTTTAAAGATTGAAAGTCGCTGGTTTTAATAGTTTCCATTTTATAAATATTTTAAGATTAACTTTAATTATACGTGAAAATAATAAAATATCTCCTTATTTTTAGTATCACCCCACTCCTATTTTCCTGTGGGGCTGATAAAACCGAAGAGTCAATTAAGTTTTTTAAAAGAGGTAATGAAAAGCTCAAAGAAAAAGAATATTTGGATGCTATTCATTGGTTTGATGAATCGTTAAAACAGAACCCAAAATTTGCTGATTCTTACAATAATCGTGGTTTGGCATACCAAAAAATTGAAAAAATAGATAATGCCTTAAAAGATTTTGACAAAGCCATTGAAATTGATAAAAAATATTGGGAAGCCTACTACAATCGTGCAGAGGCACTTTTTTTAAAAGGTGATTTTCAAAATGCAATGTTAGATTACGATAAATTAGCAATTCCTTTTAAAGATTCATCTTTTTATTATGTGAGTCGGGCGGATGTGAAAGTTCAGATGCAAAATACGGCTGGAGCAACGGCAGATTATGAAAAAGCTATTTTACTGAACCCTAAAAATGCTGAGGCTTACACTAATCAAGGGTATTTATATTTTGAAAACAAAGACTTTACTTTGGCAAAAAAGAGTTTTGAAAAAGCTATTTCTCTTGACCCAAAACAAGATTTTGCCCTTAACAATTTAGCTTTTATTTTAAATCAAGAAAAGAAATTTGACGAAGCCCTGAAAAAGGTGAATCTTGCTTTGGCACAAGAACCCGCTCAACCTTTTTATTTGAACAATAAAGGTTTGATTTTGATAAATTTAGGAAAATTGGAAGAAGCAAAAGAATTAATCGAAAGATCTATCCGACTGAATGATAAAAATGGTTTGGCGTATCAAAACTTAGGGCTATATTACCAGAAAAAAGGAGATAATTTGAAAGCGAACGAGAATTTTGAGATTGGGAAGGGGTTGGAGTGAAGTTTCTGAATATCAAAGAGAACAAAGAAATCAGAATTTTAACAATACAGGAAGTATGACAGGAATCGTACAACAGAAAATTGGCAAAATGGCAAAAAATATAGAAAATACGCCAAAACTTTTGAATACTATAGAATTAGCAACAATCAAGTACAGAACTTGTGAAACTGATGAAGATTACAGACAAAGGCAAAACAGAAATCTTTGACGCTAAATAACCTGATTTTTATGCCTTTGACAAATTTAAAAGAATGTGAAGAAATATTAAAAAACAAAGAAGGTCGTTGAAAGCAAATCAACGACCCTTTTTGATAAACAATTAACTCATATCTCCCGAACCTTAATTTTTCTCCACTTAACTTTTATGCCTCCGCCACTATGAATTTGTAAAGCAATAATCCCATCGACTGAGCCAATTTTATCGTCGGTAAAAGTTATCATTTCTGTTCCATTCAAATAAGTTTTTACGTTATTACCGACAACTTTTACTATCATTTCATTCCATTCGCCCATTTTCAAGGCTTTGTCTTTATCCTCCGTAGGTTTTATGAGCCAGCCACGTCCATAAGATTCGTAAATTCCACCCGTCCAATGTCCGGGAGGAGCTACTTCCGCTTGCCATCCCGTAATTTTTGTTCCCTCAATTGATGAATGGAAAAATACCCCGCTATTTCCGTCAGCTTCTTGTTTGAACTGTAAACTCAATTCGAAATCTTTAAATTTTTGATTAGTTCCGAGATAACCATATTCTTTGTCTGAACCACTTTCACAGATTAATTCACCATTTTCTACATACCATTTTTCGGTACCATAAATCTTCCAACCTAAAAGGTCTTTTTTGTTAAATAAAGCATCCCATTTGCCTTTTTTGGGAGTCTGGGCAAAGGAAGTTATAAAGATGAAACTTAATAGCGATAAGAAAATAATGCTGGTTTTTGTCATTAGTTGAAGGTTTAAAATTGATTAAAATTTAGATAAAGTTATTTATTTTTGGTTTTTTAATTCCTTCCTATAAAATCTTTAAAGGCTTTTCGGTAAGTATCACTAATGGGTAAAAAAACTTTCCCAATTTGCACTTTTTCACGTTGAATTGCCTCAATCCACTCCAAAGCAATGATATAGGAATTGTGAATACGGATAAATTTCTTTTCAGGCAAGGTCGATTCCAACGATTTAATGGTTTGTAAAGAAACAATTTTTTGTTGTGATGTATGAATGGTAACGTAATCTTTTAAGCCTTCAATATACATAATTTCATTGAGGCGAATTTTTACTAATTTGGTGCCATCCTTCACAAAAATAAAGGGTTGAACTGATTCTGCGGGAACATTTAAAGGCAAATTTTCTAAAACAGTTTTTTCATTTGTTTTAGGTAATAAATTTCCATTCAATCGTAAAGATGCCTTTTCAACTGATTTCAAGAATCGCTCGAAGGTTATTGGTTTTAATAGATAATCCAAAACATCTAATTCATATCCCTCGATCGCATACTCAGAATAAGCGGTTGTTAAAATAATCAACGGTTTTTTTTGTAGTAATTTCAATAAGGTAATTCCTGTAATTTCAGGCATTTGAATATCCGAAAAAAGAATATCTACGGTATTTTCACGAAGAAATTCTAAGGCTTTCAAGGGATCGGAAAATGACTGAACCAATTGCAAATAAGGCACTTTTTGAATGTAATTTTCTATCAAAGTACGTGCCAAAGGTTCATCTTCAACAATGATACAAGTGTGTGCCATTTTGTCTAATTTATATTTTAAGAAATCTCTAATGTTAAACTAATATTGTACTCATTTTCTGTTTCAATTACCTCCAAATGACTTTTTTCAGGATAACTCAAATCTAATCTCCTATTCACATTTTGCAAGCCAATCCCCGATTTTTCATGATTATTTGTTTCCAATTTACTATTTTTAACGGTATAAATCAAACCTTTATTTAATACAGATAAATTTACTGAAATAAAAGCATCAATGGAATTATTACTTACTCCGTGCTTGAACGCATTTTCTAAAAAGGTAATCAATATTAATGGGACAATTTTCACTTGATTAACGTCCCCTTCAACCACAAAATTAATGGGAATTTGATTATTGAGCCTTAATTTTTCTAAGCTGATATAACTCTCAATATACTCGATTTCTTTACTTAAAAACACTTTTTCATGATTGGAATCATAAATCATGTACCGCATCATTTGGGATAATTTAGCGATTACTTCAGTAGTATTTGGGGAATTGGTGAACGCTAAATAATAGAGATTATTTAGCGTATTGAACAGAAAATGAGGATTTATTTGTGCTTTCAAAAAAGTTAATTCAGCCGTTAATTTTTCATTTTCAAGTTCTTTTCTTTTCCCTTCTAAGGCCAACCAATCTTCAGCAAATTTTAACATTCCCACGAAAATAGCGATAAAAAGTGTAATGGATGCGTCCTGTAAAACAAATTTAGTCGAATATAAAAACCCTCTTGATGCACTTAAATCAGCATAGATATATCGTTTTAGGTAAATATGAAGGGTAACAATTATTACAAAAGGGATTATAAACTCAAACAAATACTTTAAGAGATTTTTATGGATAAGAAAACGAGGGAGTAAGAAAAAGTAGTTCAAATAACTCAAGGTTGCCATCATTAATATGTGCGTTGAAGCATCAAAAAATACCCTTGAATATTTAACTTCTTCACCATGGCGAGCAAATGAGATTTGATAATAAAAGAAAAAAAAATACAAACACCAAAACGAGAGGTGAATAAGAAGGATTCGATTTATTTGAATGAAGGATTGCATTTTATTGAATATTTTGAGTACGATATTATCTTTTTGAAGGACAACTTCTGTGAGTTTTAATTTTTCAGCGTGATATAAAATCAAATTTCCACAAAAAAATCAATAACTAATTATTCAAACGACTTTTGAAAACAATAAAATCGCTCTTTTCTACAAATACTCCAATTTAATAGATAATACACCTTAAATAGCCGACAATT
Source organism: Arcicella sp. (assembly GCA_014376355.1). GTDB lineage: Bacteria > Bacteroidota > Bacteroidia > Cytophagales > Spirosomataceae > Arcicella. Next base: position 10,073 of record JACMRQ010000516.1, read on the forward strand.
CTATATCATTGAGATTTTAGCAGACTTGTCGAGTAGTTTTTACTAATTATCTATTACGATTTTTATCCTCATTTTAAAATATTTATTTTGTCAAAGAAATTAATTCTCTGAACAATTTAGCAAATTCAGTATCCATCAAATTAATTAAAATCATGAAAAAGACATTTCAGTTTGTTCTCCTCACACTTTTTACGGGTAACGTTGCATTCTCGCAATTTCCTGGCGGTCCTCCAATGGGTGGTAGCGGAGAGAGCAACGGTAGAGGTAGAAATAATTCTCAGCAAGGAAACACGCCAACTTTTGAAGGTAATGCACCGAAAGGAAATTCAAAAATTTTGGGTTATATCATTGATTCAGCAGGAACAGTTGCGGTTGAATATGCCAATATTGCTCTCATTAATAAAGACACTAAAAAACCCGTTGATGGTACGATTGCTGATGATAAAGGCAAGTTTTCTTTGGCAAAAGTTGCGACAGGAAATTACAGATTGAGCATTTCTTTTATCGGTTATAAATCGAAAGTTATTGATAATATTACCATTGAAAAAGGAAAAGACGTCGATTTAGGTGTTATTAAATTGACTCCCCAAACCAAAATGTTAGCGGGTGTCACAGTTACGGCTGAAAAGGCATTAATTGAAGAAAAAGTGGATAGATTGGTCTATAATGCTGAAAAAGACATGCTTGCTAAAGGTGGTGATGCCTCGGACGTATTGAAAAAAGTACCAATGCTTACGGTGGATTTGGACGGAAATGTTTCTTTGCGAGGAACAACAAATATTAAAGTACTCATTAATAATAAACCTTCCACGATTGTGGCGAGCAGCATTGCAGATGCCCTCAAAATGATTCCAGCGGATTTGATCAAAACCGTGGAAGTTATTACTTCTCCGTCTGCAAAGTATGATGCTGAGGGTTCGGCAGGAATTATTAATATTATTACCAAAAAGTCTTCAATTGAAGGATTGACCTTGAATTTAGATTCGGGTGTTGGGCTACGTGCTTCAAATTTAGGATTGAATGGAAGTTATCGTAGCGGTAAATTTGGAATGACTTTGGGTGGATTTGGAAGACTTCTCTACAATAAATCGGCAGCAACTTTAGACCAAACTACCGTAAAAAATGGGGTTTCATTACTCACCCAACAAAGTTCGGATGCACAAGTTAATGGATTATTTGGAAGATATAATTTGGGTTTTGATTACCAACTCGACAAAAATCAATCGTTGAGTGCTTCGGTTGCCTTTGGAACCAGAAATTTCGACCGTAATCAGAATTATATTACAAAGTCGTTCGTAAATAGTTCTCTCAATAATACTGGATTCAGAAATGTTGATAGTAAGGATTTATCAAATAATGTTGATATGAATTTTGATTATGTTCGTACTTTTAAACCACAACAAGAATGGTCAATTTCAACTCAGTATAGTAAAAGTAATTTAACTAATAACTTTGACGCAGATATTTTGAATCAAGAAAAGGTATTATTGAGTCGTCAGAAAAATTTGAATGGGAATACTAATCAAGAAATTACGATTCAGACTGATTATCAAACACCGATTAAGCAAAATCAGATGTTTGAAGTAGGTCTTAAAACTATAAACCGACAAGTAAATAGTGATTACAAATATCTTTTTGCGGGTAGTACAGGTTTATTTAGTTCTGATGCCAAAAATCCTGCTGGATTGTTAAACTATAAACAAAATATTTCATCGGCTTATCTTTCTTATACGTATTCGACAAAAAATAAATATACATTTAAAGTTGGAACTCGATATGAATATACCACGATTACCGCCAATGATTTAAAAAGTGATATTGCAATTCCCGACTACGGCAATTTAGTTCCAAGCATTAATATTTCTAAAAGGTTAGGAAAATCAACTTTGAAATTAGCATATAATAATAGAATTCAACGTCCTGGTTTACAACAACTTAATCCAAATGTAAATTCTGCAAATGCTCAAAATATTTCGATTGGAAATCCAAATTTAAAACCCGAAGTGTCCAATAATATTGAGTTAAGTTATAGTACGAATATTAATAGAACCTACTTAAATTTATCATTATTTGGTCGTCAAGTTAATAACTCAATTATTCGATTAAGTTCTCCTTCCGACACTTTAGCGGGTGCCATTGTTAGCACTTTTCAGAATATTGGGAAACAACAAACATTTGGAGTAAACATTTTCGGTAATACTTTTATAATGCCTAAATGGTCTTTGAATGGAGGTATTGATGTATTTTATAGTTATTTAGATGGTCAAACTCAAAATGCAAATGGAACCTTTTCAACGATTAATAATTCTGGAGTTACTGTAAACGGTCGAATTTCATCTCAATTATCTTTGAATCATGGATGGGGAATTCAAGCATTTGGTGGAATGAGAGGCAATCAAGTACAATTACAAGGGTCATCAATTGGTACAGCAGAGTATTCAGTAGGTGTGAAAAAAGACTTTAATAATAAAAAGGGAAGTATCGGACTTGCAGGCGAGAATTTTTTTGGAGGCATGACACAAACTTCAACTTTAAATTCTGCTCAATTTAATCAAGTAAGTATTAACAATATTTATAATCAGAATCTAAAATTAACGTTTAGTTATAAAATCGGAAATATGAAATTTGTGGAAAAGAAATCAAAATCTGTAAAAAATGACGATGTGAAAGGTGGAGAATCAAATAATTAAAAATCCTGTATTATCAATTTAATCATAATCAAATCAAGAAACCCATGAAAAAATTATCAATTTTACTTGCCGTATTATTAATTTCGGTATCAACATTTGCTCAGAAATGGAATGCTGATAAAGCCCATTCTAAAGTAGGATTCACCGTAACGCATTTAATGTTATCAGAAGTGGATGGAAATTTCAAGAAATTCGATGCTTCAATTATATCTGAAAAAGAAGATTTTTCAGATGCAGTTTTTGAATTTACCGCCGATGTAAACAGTGTTGAAACTGGAAATGAAATGCGGAACGGTCATTTGCAAAAAGCGGATATGTTTGATGTAGAGAAGTATCCAACAATTAGTTTCAAAAGTACATCAATCACGAAATTGGAAGGCAAGAAATATAAATTAGTTGGAAATCTTACAATGAAAGGAGTTACTAAACCCGCTACATTTAATTTAACATTGAATGGAATGGGCAAAAATCAAAAAACTCAAAAGCCAATTGCTGGTTTTAAATTGACAGGGGTTGTTAAACGTACTGATTTTGGAATTGGTGGAATGCCATTTGCGGTAGTTAGCGAAGATATTGAAATTAGAGCGGTTGGTGAATTTGGGAAAGAGTAATTACTAAACATATTAAATAAAAATGGTCAGTAAAATCAAACAATGATTTCACTGACCATTTTTATTTAATCAAAGGAATTTTACAAATTATTTTTTACCATAATAAATTTTCCGCACAAAATAAAACTCGTCTGAAATCATGTGTAAAATTGAAAAAAAATAATATTAAATTATAATAAAAAGTTATCCAAATAATATTTGGCGAGTTAATTTTAGGGAAAACTATTTTCTAACTTTTTTGGGAAATTTTTGAGTCACGATTTTTAATTTTATATTGGATTATCTATAGATTATATAAAATTAAATTAGAGTATTATAAAAGATTAACCCCTTCTTTAACAGTCGGTTACACGATTCCATATAAAGTAGTAAGCACTGACAATAGATTCACAAAAACGTGATTTAGATAAGTAAAAACATTGAATTATAAAACAAAAATTTTGAATAAAAGTTATATATTGGAATTAAATCCCGTTTTAAAAAGTTTGAAAACTTCCGCATTTATTTTACTATTTGTTTCAATTTCAATAAGTTTTGATTTTCCAATTGGTGACAAAAATGAATCAATGTTGTTAGTAAGATCATCATTTGATTTAATTTGAAAATATTCAATATTTGCATCTAAAGCTGTATTCTTAGCATTCAAATCTTGTACAGTTTCAAAATATTCCTCTAACTCTTGCTGTTTATTAGGGCCTTCAATTATTCTAAAGATTCCTCCTCCATGATTATTTAAAAGTATAACTCTTAAATTGTCAGGCAAATACTGATTCCAAAGCCCATTTCTGTCATAGAAAAATGCCACATCACCTATCAAAAGGAATACTAATTTATCAGTTGATAATGCCTGTCCAACGGCGGTACTTACACAACCGTCTATTCCACTCGTTCCTCGATTGCCAAAAACTTCGATATTTTTCTTAAAATCTACACCAATATAATTAGCATAACGAACCGACATTGAATTTGCTAAATGTATTTGACAATTGTAAGGCAATGAATCTATCAATTTTTTAATAACATAAAATTCATTGAAAGGTTCTATGTGAGATCTTTCTTGAAAAAATCGTTCTAAATAAATAGTTGCTTTTCTTTCATGATTTAACCATTCAATTTTATAACTTTCATCTCTATCTTGATCGCCTGCTCTAAATTTTTCAAAATCTAAATCTTCATAAATTTTTGCAAAAAAGTAAAGTGGAAGAACAGGAATAATTTTGGTAAGCGATTGAAACGTATCAATTAAATGTTCGCCATTTTGAAGATGCCAGTGTTCAATGGCTTTACTTTTCCTCAAAAATGTTTTTAATTCTTTAGATATAAAAGATTTGCCAAAAGTTATTAATAATTCTGGCCGTAAATTTTCAATTGCTGGGTTTAAAAAAATATCATGCTTAGAAATTATTTCAAATCCCGCATTTGAAATTGTGTCGCCAATGCAGACAACCTGAAATTCATCTTGGAGTTTCTGTAAAATATGGAATAATTCATCATTTTTTTCTTGTTGCCCGACTGCAATTAATATTCTATCATAGTCCTGAAATTTGTTAAAAATATCATGCCAGTCATTTTTGTTCAGTTGTCTTTCAGATTTTATAACTTCAATAACTCTACAATTGTTTTCAAAATTAACTTCTTCATTTTCAGCGGGGTAGAATGGTTCTCTTAAGGGGATATTGATATGAACGGGTCCTTGAGGAAATGATTTTGCTAAATTAACAGCATGATTTATTGTTCTTTCAATATGCCAAATCGAATCTGGATGAGAATAATCAGCCCCTATTTCAAAACTTTGTTTAACGTGCTTTCCAAAAATATCAGTTTGATAAATTGTTTGTCCATCGTGTTGATGTATCCATTCTTTTGGACGATCTGCCGTAAGTATAATTAATGGAATTTCTTGGAAAAATGCTTCCGCAACGGCTGGGGCATAATTATATGCTGCCGAACCCGAAGTGCAACAAATTGCTACAGGTTGCTTCAAATTTTGGGCCATTCCTAAAGCAATAAAAGCAGCAGATCGCTCATCTGAAATAGATTTTGTGTTAATATCAGGATGGCGAACTAATGCAATAGTCAGCGGAGCATTTCTGGAACCTGGAGAAATAATAGCATTATTTACTCCTTTTTTTGAAAGAATATTAACAAGATTAATTATTGGTTGAAGAAGCATAATTTTAGATATTTTCAGCGAAATGTTTTTGATTTAATGTCAAATTTACTTTATTCCAATCAATTACGATTGTTTGCGGAGATTGACGAATTGGGCAATTTTCTACTTTGCAATAATGGCAACATTCAGGTATACATGGGTCGGTATGAATAAAAATTTCAAGATGAGAGGGAAATTCTTTACCCAAAATCTCTTCAAATTCATGAACCGTTTCGTGTACTTTTTCAAGAACCCAATAATTTGGTAAAGTCAAATGACAATCAATGTGAATATCAGAACCATACTCTTGAATTCTCATATTGTGAATATCAATCCATTCATTTTTTTGACTATTTTTAAGTATTTTCACCACTTTTTCTAACACTTCATTGTTCGTTTCATCCATTAAACCACCGATCGATTTACGAATAATTTTGATACCATTCCACGCCATAAAAAGGGCAAAAAGTATGGAGGCAAAACCGTCTATCCAATAAACGTGCGAGATATAGACAATTAAAACTGCTGACACCAAAATCAAGCCACTGATTGCATCCAATTTCAAATGCTGACCATCGGCAATTAAAGTTGGAGACATTGTTTCATTCCCCTCTTTTTCAAGCACATAGCCTAATCCGTAGTTAATAATTGTACCAAGAGAAATGATGAACAACCCTATTTTTAAATCTAAAACAGGTTGCGGATTTATGAGTACTTGGGAGGCATGAAACACAATAAAAACGCTGGCTAGAACAATCAAAACACCTTCTAAACCAGCCGAAAAGAACTCAATTTTTCCATGCCCATAGGGGTGATTCATATCTTTGGGTTGCGATGCCAAATAGATAGCATAAAAAGCAAAAGCACTTGCAACCACATTAATGATTGATTCCAAAGCATCAGTCAGAATTGCACTTGAATAAGTGAGATAATACGCAACGAATTTTGCAATCATCAAGAGTAAACTAACTACAAAAGAGGTAAGGATTAATGTGTATTTTTTAGGGAATGCCATTCAGTTCTTGATAAAAAAATATAAAGTCGTTAAATTTGAGTTGAGAAATATTTAATTTTATTCAAAATACTTTTCTGGTTCTTATAAATATAGAAATTTCATAAATTAACATTTTCTTACCAAAGTTACGAATTTCCAATTTTAAAATTCATACCTTCTGTTATACCTTTGTAAAATGAATGATTTTGAAAATCCGTGGAAAATAATTACCTCCCATGAAGTCTATGACAATCCTTGGATAAATATTAGGCACGAAAAAGTAATTAAACCAAATGGCAAGGATGGAATTTACGGTGTTGCTCATTTTAAATTAAAAGCTATTGCTGTAATTCCTTTGGATAAAAATAATTTTACTTGGCTTGTTGGTCAATACCGCTATCCTTTAAATGAATATTCTTGGGAGATCCCCATGGGTGGAGGTGCTTTTGACGAGGATAATTTGGAGGCTGCAAAACGAGAATTAAAGGAAGAAACAGGAATAATTGCCTCAAATTGGACGGAATTAGGTAAATTGCATACTTCAAACTCTGTAACAGATGAGGTTGGGTTTATGTTTTTGGCGGAAAATTTACAATTCGGTGAGCCAGAACCGGAGGATACAGAAGTTTTAATACTTAAAAAAATTAGCCTTGAAGAAGCCGTTAAAATGGTTATGAATTCTGAAATAACTGATTCTTTAAGTATTGCTACTATTTTAAAAGTTGCTCGATTAAAAGGAATTTAACCCTAAACTGATGTTTCAAGCTATATTTTTTGGTTTTATTTACGGATTTTTACTCTGTTTTACATTTGGACCAGCCTTTTTTAGATTAATTCAAACCAGTATTGATAATGGTGTTAAACGAGGTGTTTTAATCGCTTTGGGTGTAACGATTGCGGATGCAATTTTAATGTTTTTCGCTGTATTTGGAACAAGTTATTTGCCAAATTTTCAACATTTTGATGATATTATTTCTGTTATTGGAGCTAGTTTGTTGTTTGTCTTAGGATTTATTAGTCTCTTTAAACAGAAAACTCAAATTGTTTACCCAACTTCAAAATTGACTTCCTTTATTTATTATTTTACCTCTGGATTATTTTTAAATTTATTAAATCCTTCTAATTATTTAGCCGTTTTTACAACTACTGCCTATCTTGTCGCAAAAGGAATGACCTTAAATGAACGAATTGTTTTCTTTCTATTTAGCTTGACCGCCACCATGACAGCAGAATCAATGATTGCTTTTTATGCCAATAAAATGAAAAGAATTTTAACTCCAAAAGTTATGAGACGAATTAATCAGTTGGCTGGTTTAATTTTTATAGGGTCTGGAATTGCCATACTTTGGAAACAATTTCTTTAAAATAAATATAAAAAAATCATAAGAAATTATAAAATTTTCTTGCATTTTTTTATGACGTTCGACTGAAAACATTAGGCTTCAACTTTCAAATATTCTTCCCATTCATTAATTAAATCTGCATTTTTCAACACCCTTGGAAACTTATTTTGTCCTCCTGTTTTCCCTTTCGATTCCATAAACTGATAAAATATTCTTGTTGGTAAAACACTCATTTTCAACTCTTTGAGTGCATGTTTTCTTTCTACTGGATAATCATCATTAATTTCACAAAGTGTTTTATCAATGAATTCCATCAATACTTCTGAATCAATTTTATTATCCGTTCCAACAAACCAATGATGCCCAAAATATCCTCCCAATTTCTCTCCAACAACTGTAAATTCTCTAATATCAATGTCAAATTTCTTACAAGCTAATTCTATGGCTTTGTTCATGTTATCCACCGAAAGATGTTCTCCGCAAAGACTTAAAAAGTGTTTCGTTCTACCTGTAATAATAATTTGAGCTTTCCTTTTATTAGTAAATTTAATGGTATCACCAATTAAATATCGCCAAGCACCCGAAACCGTAGAAATTAAAAGAGCATATTCAATGCCTTCTTCAATTTCATCAATCATTAAGGTCTGTGGTTTTTCAATCATCGTACCATCAACATCAAAATTTTCATCCGTAAAGGGAATAAATTCAAAGAAAATACCATTATTCAACACCAACGCCATGTCGGTATTAGGAGCAGTTTGGAAAGCCATAAATCCTTCAGAAGCTAAGTAGGTTTCGATATAGGTTATCGGGCGACCCAGCATTTTTTCAAATCCTTGTCTATAAGGTTCAAAACTGACTCCTCCATGACAAAATACTTCAAGATTGGGCCAGATTTCGTGAATATTTTTAACATTATATTCCTTAATAATTTTCTCCATCAAAATCTGAATCCAAGCAGGAACGCCCACAATAAATCCAATATCCCAGTCTTTAGCTTTTTTGGTAATTTTATCCAATTTCTCACTCCAATCCTTTGTTTCAGCTATTTTTTTACCTGGTTTATAAAATCTTTCAAACCAAAACGGAATTTTTCCAGCCGTTATTCCACTTAAGTCCCCTTCAAAATAAGCACCCATATTTTGCAGTTTTGTGCTTCCTCCCAACATCAAAGAACCTTTTTCAAACAAGGTTGAAGGCAAGTTTTTATATTCTGAAAGTGCCAAAATTTGACGAATAGAGGTTCTGTGAATAGCTTTCACCATGTCTTTCGTTACAGGAATATGCTTAGAAGCCGACTCTGATGTACCCGAACTTAAGGCGAAATATTTAATTGTGCCAACCCAAGAAACATTTTTTTCGCCCTCTAAAGTTTTGTGCCACCAATCCTTATACATTTTGTTGTAATCAAAAACAGGGACTTGCTTTTTATATTTGGTATAGAATTCTTTATCATTCGAAAAAAGAGCCGCATTCATAATTTCTTCAAAACCAAATTTTTCTCCAAATTGCGTAAAACGCCCTTTATTCAGCAATTTTATCAACGTTTTACGTTGCAGTTTTGCCAAATTTGTTTTGGGCAGCTTCATGAAATGTGAAATTCCGATGCCTCTTTTCAATATGTTGCCTACTATTGTCATTATTTTTTTGTGTTAATAGCCTTAAAAAGACCAACTTTTTAAAGTCTCAACTGCCTGATAATCAGTCAAATCAAATTTTGCGGGAACAATTGAAATGTAATTTTCTTTCAAAGCATCTTCATCAGTTCCTCCGCCCAAATCTTCATTTTGCAAGAAACCGTCCATCCAATAATATGGTCGTCCATAAGGGTCTTTTCTTTCTTCAAACGATTCTCTAAAAACTGCGTCAGTTTGTCGGCAAATTTTAATTCCTTTTATGGGTTCTTCTGATATTTTTGGAAAATTTACATTTAAAGCCACTCCTTTGGGAATTCCGTTTTCCAAGGCTTTTAAAACAATTTTCTTGATATATTCTTTAGTGTGCGAAAAATCTGCGTCCGTTGAAAAATCACTCAATGAGAAGCCAATCGCAGGAATACCTTCAAGAGCGGCTTCAATTGCGGCCGACATCGTTCCACTGTAAAGTATTGATATTGAAGAGTTTGAGCCATGATTAATCCCTGAAACAACTAAGTCGATTTTACGACCTTTGAGCAAAAAGTGTTTGCCAAATTTAACACAATCAGCAGGAGTACCACTACATTTATAAGCTTCAACATTCGGAAGATAGTTTTTAACCTTATTCACTCGCAAGGGGCGGTCAAGCGTAATAGCGTGTCCCATTCCCGATTGATGGGTATCAGGGGCAATTACCACAACTTCACCAATTTCTGACATTACCTCGGCCAATATTCTGATACCTTTTGCGGCAATAGAATCATCATTGGCAATTAAAATTAACGGTTTTTGCATTGTATAATTTATAAATTATGGGTTTCTCTTGAAACCGAAATCAAATATAGGTAGATTTACTTTTGAGACCAATTCACCAAAGCATTTATGTTAAAAATCATCGGAAAATTAATCCTACAACTTGCGGGATACAAAATTATTGACACAACTCCAAAGGGTGTCCAAAACTATCAAAAAGCAGTAATGATTGCCGCACCTCACACCTCTAATTGGGATTATGTTTATACTATGGCAGCACTTTATGCGCTTGATGTACCCATAAAATACCTCGGAAAAGCCTCATTATTCAAATTTCCATTAGGATTTCTAATCAAAAAATTAGGTGGAGTTCCCGTTAAAAGGGAACAAAAAAATAATATGGTCAATGATATGGCAAAAATGATTAATGATTCAATTGAACAAATAATATTAATTATTCCTGCTGAAGGAACACGTTCGTATTCAAAAGAGTGGAAATCAGGATTTTATCATATTGCCCAAACGGCTGGCATACCGATAATTTTAGGATTTCTTGATTTTGGCAAAAAAAAAGTAGGATTCTTAGACGAATTTAATCCAACGGGGAATTATGAAAATGACTTAAAAATTATCCAGAAAAAATATGTCGGAATTACACCAAGATATCCAGAATTAAACTCATTGAAAAATGTGAAATTTGATTAATCTTCTATCATAATGCAAAAGCGAAATCAAGTTTTACCATATTGAATATGGTTGGTCAATTGGGTGCAGTATTTCTGGGGGTATTATTTGGCTATGTCGTTCATTATACCAAAAACTCTAATTATTCGTTATATATAATTGCATTACCACTTTTTTGTGAGTGTTAATTGTGGTTTGTAATTGACCCAGAAAATGAAATTGATTTTTGAAAAATATTCTATTTGAGGAATACTCAAGTTTAGCACTAAGAATCCTCAAAATTTTTTACTTGCACAATTTCTCTAATGCAAACTTTATTAAACTATCTACTTGTTTATCAGCTATTTGTGAGAATTCATTTGTCATTCTACTCGCTAAAATAGCACTAATTGAAAGAACTTCATGTCCCAAAATTTTACCCATTAAATAATAACCAGCCGTTTCCATTTCTAAGTTTGTTAAGAAAATTCCATCGTGTGAAAATTGATTCATTTTCTGTAAAAGTCCTTCAATTTTGGGCATATATCTTAATGTTCTTCCTTGCGGTGCATAAAATCCTGGACAAGTAATTGTTGTACCTGTAAACCAATTTTTAGGAGAATTTTCAGAAAATAATTTAAGCAAATTATTACTTGAAGGATTGCCATACGGCATAAATTCTAATTCAAAATTTTCCCTAATTTTCTTAGTAATTTCGTTAGGTTCTGTTTCATAAAAAAAGCCTAAAGCATCTAAGCCAATTCCGAATGCTGAAATCACAAAACTATTTACAGGAATACTCGTTTGCAAACTTCCAGAAGTTCCTAAACGAATAATATTCAATGACTTATGAACAGGATTTACTTCTAATGTATTAAAATTAATGTTTACTAAAGCATCCAATTCATTCATTAGAATTTCGACATTATCGGTGCCAATTCCGCTTGAAATTACGGATAATCTCTTCCCTTTCAGATAACCTGTGTGCGTTACAAACTCACGTTTACTGCTTTTAATTTCAATAGAATCAAAATATTGAGAAACAAATTTCACACGGTCAGGGTCCCCAACGGTGATAATGGTATCAGAAAGATGTTCTGGAAGTAGATTTAAGTGGTAAATCGTTCCGTCAGGATTAATAATTAAGTCAGTTGGAGAGATTTTCATGATTTATTTTATCTTTTTATTTTCTAAAATAATAGCAGACGGTGAATTTATTCCTTTAAATTTTAATTCTTTTAAATCCAAATATCCTTTTCTTAAAAATGAACCTAAAATAATGTCAGAATCACCGTCATTATCTACATCTCCAACGTCCATAACCATCCATTTTCCAAAATTTGCTTCTTTAAAAGTGGAAACTTTAAAATGATTATTCCCTTGATTATTTAACATCAAAAAACCTTCGTATGGCGTTTGTTTTGGATTAGTAAAGAAAGAAATAACGGCAATATCTATATCTCCATCCAAATCAAAATCTGCCGCAACTGCTTTAGCAGCTCCGTGCATAGGATAAAAATAGGTTTGTTTGAAGTTATTTTTTTTATCATTCATAAAAATTCTAATACCATGATAGGCTTTCAGACTTATGGACAAATCAGCATTATCACCGTTTGCATAAATAATATCCATAAATCCGTCTTTATTGAAATCAACTAAATCTATATAACTTGAACCATATACTGACGAAAATTCCAACACCTGTTTCTCGTCAAAATTACCATTTCCTTTATTATAGAAGATGAAAACACCTTCTCGTGCTTGCGTCATTAAAACAACTATGTCAGGCATTTTATCACCGTTCATATCCTTAATATAGGTTTGCCTTGCCCCTGGCATAGATTTAAGCAAATGTGGCTTCATATTTCCTCCCTCATACCATGTCAAATTGCCCATTTCATTGCCAAAGTTGCAAATTAAAATATCTTCTAAATTATCTTGATTCAAATCACCGTAAGACATTTGAACTGGTCTTGTTAATTTATCAAGCACAATTTGAGAACTTTTTTTTGAATTAATATTAACTAAAGAACCCTGCGATAAATCATTAGGATCCATAATTCCTAAGGTTAAAACATTCAGCGATTTATTTTTAAATAAAATATCGGAAACGGGGCTTTTTA
>JACMRQ010000517.1 GCA_014376355.1 Arcicella sp.
GGATTTTCGGCTTTATCCACCCAAATTGAAGCATCAGCAATCCATTGGGAAGATTTAATGTTAGCATTTGGACCCCAAAAACTAAATAATGGAAATGTCCCTAACGCTGCTTGAAGTTTATCCCGTAAATCTGCGGGTTGTGAATAACAATCGGGTGCTTTAACGCCATCTGCATGATATTGAGGTCGAGGAGTTACGCTAAAATCAGCCGAAGAATACATATTATACCACCAAAACATTTTGGAACAGGTAAAACTTGGGTCTTGTTTTTTTGCGGCTTCCCAAATTTTTGCGGCTTTCACTAATTTATTAGATTGCTTCCAAAATTTAACTTCACTATCATCACGGTCGTACCAACCATTTCCCACAATTCCGTGCGTATCGGGAAATTTTCCCGTAACATAACAACTTTGAGCTGTGGTTGTTACGGCTGGAAAAACGGGTTCTATGTACGTTAAATGGTGTTCTGAAAGATATTTTTTCAAAAAAGGAGTGTGTTCGCCAATCACACTTGTACTGAGAGCTACGATATTAATGACTACTGTTTTTTGCATAATGTTAATGAAGTGTGTGTCACCTTAGAGAATTAAATCTCTAAAATACTTTGTACCCAAGTAATTTCACGAATAATAGATTCATTCAATGGAACTTGCACCGAAGCGGGTAAAACGCCCCATGTGTAAGTTTCTATTTCTAAATGATTCGTAAAAGGCGTTGCTTTTTGGATAGCTAAAGTTTTGATAATCTCCGCTTGCGTTGAACTCAATAATCCGTAAGTTTCTAAAAATAATGGCACGTGAAAATGCACTCGCCATTGGGTATGTTTACCCTCTTCAAAATTATCAATAGCTTGTTTTAAATCTGGATATTTATCAAATTTTCCATCAACACGAAGAGCAACGACTTGATGCAAATACGTTGGCTCATCATATTTAGCAAGGGCTTTTAATTTAGCTTCAGTATCCGTCGTAAAATCTACTTTGATGGCCGAACTTATCTGTATTCTCCCCACTTTAATTCCTAAACTATTCAGTTGATCGATTGCTGGCTGAGGTTCTTCATAACTTACTCCGAAATGACAAATATCGTAGCAAAGTTGAATATGCGTATTAATGATTTCTTTGACCGATGTAGCAGAAATGGACTTTTTAGCAAAATGTTCAATCGCTATGGGCATTAAAATATTTTGATACCAATTAATAAATTCTGCGGAATTTTCCAAAATTCCATCGGGTTCTGGTTCAATATCAAGGTGTAATATTTTGCCAGTTTCTTTAGCAATTTTTACCAACTCATCCACTACAAGCAACATGTTTTGCGTTGCTGTTTCAACCGCATCCTTTAGATCATTTTCATCTTTCCACCAAAAACGGTATGATAACGGACATGTTGAGATGCCACCTTCTGTTAGTTCATTCGGTAAAATTTGAGCCAATAAATGAAACATTCTAATCGTATAATCCACTCGTTCTATATTAGTCCAATCGGGTGCATGAACATTATCTTTTACCACCACATCATGAAATCCGCCATACGGAAATCCGTTCATCGTGAAAACGTAACAATCGTTATCAGCCAACCATTTTTGGAAGGTTTGTAAATTTTGCGGTTCAGACAAATCTATACTCGCTTGATTTGCTAACCTAAGCCCAATTCCAAAGGGTTTATCGGGGCAAACATTCTTTTTAATCAAAGGAATATTTTTTTGTAATTCCGAGAAATGATGTTGCCAATCTTCGCCTGTATGAATATTGCTACAATAAGTTAATTGTCCGAAGGGAGTTTTCATGAGTATGGTTAAAAATGTAATTGTAAAAACCTCCTATAAGTATTGGTTGGCTTAAAGCTGGTTGGAATTTTTTATGATATTCTCAGAATATCTACTGATTTCTTCATTAACTCAAAGTCAATTTCATGCACTTCAACGCCTTTACCTAAAGATTCTAAAAGCGTAATGGTTAATTCTCCGCCCAAATGTTCCCTAAACTCACTGAGTCCTTTCCAAAGATTTATTTTATCATTTTCGGCTAAAGCAGGGTGATAAGTTTCAAATCCAAGGGTTTTGAATAGTTTTATGATTCTAAAAAGTTCTTCTTTCGTAATATACCCTTTCAGATGCGAATATACGGAATCAAGAGCAATTCCAATGGCTACGGCTTCTCCATGACGAATCTCAAAATTGGTCAAGTATTCCAATTTATGAGCCGCCCAATGCCCAAAATCTAAGGGACGAGCTGAACCTAATTCAAATGGATCGCCACTCGAAATATGTTGAACGTGTAACTCGGCACTTCTGAAAATTTGATGGTGCATCGCCGTTTCATTACGACTTGCCATTGCCTCAGCGTTTAATTCTAACCATTCGAAAAAATCTAAATCCTTAATGAGTGCCACTTTTATCGCTTCCGAAATACCCGAACGCCAATCTCTATCACTAAGCGTCCGCAAAAAATTGGCATCGTTAAAAACGGCAATTGGCGGAGAAAATGTACCTAAAAAATTCTTTTTCCCAAAGAAATTAATGCCGTTTTTTACGCCTACTCCCGAATCATTTTGTGAAAGAACGGTACTCGGAATTCTGATGTGTTTTATCCCACGATGGGCAATTGCTGAGGCATAACCCGCAACATCTAAAAAAGCTCCACCCCCGATAGCTGCCACAAAGGAATGACGATCAATACCATAAGTATCAATGGCTTGCAACATTTCATCTAAAAACTTAGGGTCATTTTTTACTTGCTCTCCTCCTGAAATAATCAAAATTTCGGAAGCCAATGACATGGACTCTTCCTTGGCAAAATAGTTTTTAATAGATTCGGGTAAATAGGTATGATTTTCAGCTACTCCTGCATCAATTAAAAATAATATTTTCTTGCGGAAATTATTATCTCCGTAATTTTTTAAAAAGTTGATAAAAGTCTGATTTTCAAGGGAAAACATATTTTCTGTAAAAATAATATTATAAGAAAATGGCACTTGAAACGACTGCTGAATTTGCTTCATTGATTTAAGAATATAATTTATGATCACAAGGATTTTGCGTTCACATAGAAACAGTGTGTGGCATTAATTCCCCAAACTATTTTATCACTATGTTACCGCAAACATTTTTGCGATTCTGATGGATAATGGTAATAACAACAAAACACCTATTGCCAGAGGATAGTTACCAGAAGTGCTAACCCAAGCGGCATCCATCACAATTAATGCTAACACACCAGCTTTTACAGCCTTACCAATATTAGGCCCAATCGGAGTTTGAATGGCAACAATCAAGGGCTTAAAAATAAGAAATATGTGCAAAAAGACGAAAGGAAGTGTGATGAATAAATTTCCAAATTGATAAGACATTATGAGTTGTGAAATACTCACAATGATGTATAAAAATCCTGCAAAATATAAGATTGATTGACTGCCTCCGTGAACCTCTCCTCGACTAATCATGGTAATGGCGGCAATATATAAAACGGGAATAATGCCAATCCACCATAATTCCTGTAAAGATGACATTATCACGCTCATCCCTAAAAGTAGATTTCCTCCCCGACAAAGCCCCATATTGATTGGCCCAAAAAAGGCATGATGTTTCCCGAATTTATCATAAATTAAAGCCAAAACTGCTATAAAGTAGGCAATAATCATACTTTGAAAACTGATCATCGACGCACATAAAATGCCTGTTACTAATAATAACACGCCTAAAATTATCGCATTTCGTACAGGAACTTTTCCACTTGGAATGGCTCTTTCTGGGCGTTCAATAGCATCTAAATCGGCATCAAAAACGTCATTAAAAACAACGCCACCTCCATACAAACCCACGGTAGCAATACACAATAAAATAATCGTTTGGATAGATAAAATATTAGTCGAAAATATGAATTTTGCTAAAGACAAACCCGCCAGAATATCCGCAATTGCCGTCACCAGATTCGCTGGCCGCATTAGTTGTAAATAGTATTTCATATTTTTTTAACGAATTACAATGGCATCTTTGTCAATTCTTGGTTGTTGTCCACCTCTGAGAATTGTATTTCCGTTAAATTTTTGCGTTTGATCGATAGTAACGGGTTGTTCAAAATCTAATACATTAATTTGTCCACTTTGAGCAAAAGCATCAATGGCATTCTGGTACGTTACCAAACGAATATCCGCATCCGAAATGCCTTTTATTTTCATGAGTGCTGCCGTTTTCGGAATGGCCAAAGGGTCGCTAATTCCCCAATCTGCCGCCGAATTTATCATGATTCTCTCCGAGCCATACTGTTTAACAATTTCTACCATCCGTTCATTACCCATTTTTGTGAAAGGGTAAATGGTAAAAGCGGCATAAAAACCTTGATCAAGTACCGATTTTACAGTTTCTTCATTATTATGATCAATGATTACCATTTTTGGATCAAGTCCGTGTTCCAAAGCAATTGACATACTTCTTTCTGTCCCTTTTTTCTTATCTCGGTGGGGCGTGTGAACTTGTACGGGCAAATCCATCTGTTTAGCTAATTCCAATTGTAAACGATAATATTTTTCTTCCGCCGCTGTCTGGTCGTCAAAACCAATTTCTCCAACACCAACTACACCTTCTTTTAATAAATATAGAGGCAAAATTTCCATAACCTGCTCCGCTAAAGCCTCATTATTGGCTTCACGAGAATTTAGCCCAATCGTGCAATAATGTTTTATCCCAAATTGTGAAGATCGAAAACGTTCCCAACCTACTAAACTACTGTAATAATCTTTGAAGCTTGCTAAACCAGTTCGGGGCTGACCGAGCCAGAAAGCAGGTTCAATAATGGCAACCACACCAGCATCGGCCAAAGCTTGATAATCGTCGGTAGTCCGAGAAGTCATGTGAATATGCGGGTCGAAAAATTTCATACCCGAAATCAAATCTTTATAATTACCGTATTCGATGTTAGATAGAGCGATTGACGTTTCAGCCTCTTGAAAGTGTGAAGGATTCTGTTTTATTTCGTCGTGATTAAGGCACATATATAAAATTATTTTAGCTGTTGTTTCGTCAAAGATGACAACACGAAAGTTATTTCCTACCCTTTATTGTGTGATAATGATATATGGTGATTATTAATAACTTTAACTTTGAATATTTTCTAAATATTTCCAACCACCCTTTACCAAAATCAATTCTTGACTATTTAAGGGATATTTCAACAATAATTCATTTCCTAATATCGAATCCGAGCAAACTAATGTTGCCGCAATTTTATTATGAATATCATTGCTTAAAAACAACTTTACCATATCATCCAAAATACGCTCAGTCATAAAATTAACCATTAAACGCCAGACTTGAGCAGGAACAGTACGACCTGCCGCCCAACGTTCATGAGCAAAATCTGAGAGCATTTCCGCTAAAGCTTGATTAGCTCGGCGGTTAATCCCTTGAATTAAATGAATTGGTTTATCATTGAAAATACATTTTAAAACCAATTGATTCCATGCTAACTCCGAAAAATATTTAGCGGAAAATGGATTTCCAAAAGCGAATGAATCAAAGACATCGCCAATGTTAGAACGCACAGCTCCAGCCGCACGATGGAGCCACTTCTCTGGTTGACTGAATAAGGGCAAGGCTGAGAAAAGAGCGATAGACTCATTGATTTCAGCGGTTTCAATCAGCGTTTCTATTTGAGAAACAGAACTTTCGGGAGATAGTTGTTCTAACAATAATAAAAAATATACCCTTACCAATCTATCAAGCGTCCAGTGTTGTATTTCTAAACCGTTAAGATCTGTAACTTCACTCTTTAGTATTCTTTTTCCAATAAATCGGGGAGTAGCCACAAAAGCCAAAGATAGAAATTGAATTTTGGTTGATTTTGACTCAATCCAAGTAAGTTCCTTTTCATTAACATTTTCTTGGATTATTTTTAAAATAGATACTATTGGCTTCTCAGATATCATATTTATAATTACATCAAAAATTGATATTAATTCAAGATGCGAGTTTAGTATTTTGCTTTAACCTAAATTGTAGAAATTAAAAGACAAATTTATCGAATATTTACTATAAAAATATAGTAAGGGACACATGCTACTAAAAATACAGTATTTTTTTCTTTCCTGTTATTAAAGCAATTAAATTTTTATTTTTTCTGATTTTGCGTAAAAAAATTAACAGAGAATGTAATAAAATGCAACGTCGCACAATTTCTCATCAAAATAAAATAGGGTAAGGCAAATAGTTTTCTGCCAACTTGAAAGGTAAAATTACTTAATTTGGACTTTCTTAACTCATCACGGTTTAGTACAGTAAAAATTCGTTATCGGCGTAAGAGTTTAATAAATAATTTTAAAAGTAGTTTTGTGAGTGACTAATTAGTGTTAACATAAGTCAAAAAGCCTCGTTGTCACTTTTAAACGAGAGGATACATACAATA
>JACMRQ010000518.1 GCA_014376355.1 Arcicella sp.
AAATGTAAGTGTTTTAGAATGGTTAAAGAAACCTATCGAAATCGTTTAAATCATATTGCACAAGTTTGGTTAATCGTTTGCGGACTTGTAAATCTAAATCTTTGAAAAATTATATATTATTTAGGAAAGAGGTCTATTAGATTTGGAGGAGAAGAGTGCCTAATTTATTTTTGAGAAAGCGAAACTCTACCCTATTTTGTAAACATTTGAAATGAAGTGTAGCTTATTTTCTCATTTAATGATTGAGCAGATATGTGGATTACTTTCAGCCTGCCTTTGGCAATTTTCTAATAAAGCTGTCCACATATCTATGATCTGTTGTTAGAAAAGATTACAATATCAATTTTTGGGAACGCATCTGCCGCTGTAGTCAAATATATTGGGTGCATTGGGCTTCAGAATTAAAGCACACAACAAATCTTTTCACGAATATATTATGGATAATGTGGAGAAATATCTGATGTAACGTTTAGCTTTGCAAAAGCGACTTAAGAAAAATAATAAGACCATGTTAAAAGTCAAATAAAAAACTCTGAACACAGAATCAATGGAATAAACAGTGTGTTAGTTAGTTAATAATATTTTTATTTAGAAACGAGTTAATAATTATAATGCGAACGAATCACACCCTTATACCCGTGCTGAGCTAACCAATTCAATTTTTCATTTGCTGCCTCCTTCGTAAAAAATTCCCCAAATATTAATCGGTAAATTTTCCCTGTATTCTTCTCTCCTACTTGAACGAAAATATCTTCCTTTTTTACACCCATTTTTATTAGTTCATCGTATAAATCCTGAACCATATTCAAACTCGAAAGTGCTGTAACTTGTACTCCGAAGCCTTTTGGCAATTTTTCTATTCCTGTAATATCAAAAGAATGATTTACTAAAAAAGGTTCAGAAGGCGCATTCGATTTTGCACTAATTAAGTCTTTTGTTTCTTTTCCTTCTTCTTTGGAATTTATCTCACGTCCTTTCGATAGAAGATTATTGAGAGCTTTATCAATTACTTTCTCCGAAGTTTGTGGTGAAATTATTTCCAAATGAACTTTGGCTTTCCCACTTGCCATCATACCTAATCTTGAAGCAGCCTCTTTCGATAAATTGATAATTTTCCCTTCTTCTTCACATTTACAATAATCATTAATTCTTACTTGTACGGAAAGATTATTTTCTAAATTAGTGACTTTCAGTAAAGTATTTAAAGGGTATTTTGAATGTGATGCAGTCAATTGTGAATCATCGTATTTCTCGCCGAAAGAGGTCAATTTTCCTTTAAGATTAGCGGCATAATAACGAGCAGTACCTTCTTCTCCACCTAGATTATTGGAGGCGTTAGCATTGGTCTGATGGGCAATTGTTTCACCAGAAAACCGCAAAATAAATAATACTAATACTATAATCTTCTTCATATTGATTGTAGTTTATTTTATTTGGATTTAATTTTATCCAGTAAGAAAACAATTAGTCAGATTTTTCAAGATTTATTTATATCATTGTGTATAAATTTCTTTAATGAATTTAGCTGATATTACAAATTTAATGACTTTTTTCTACATACAGTTTAATATATAATCAATTTGCATGCCAATTTTTATAAACGTATAAAAACTTGTTTGTAAATCAATATTAAAATTTATTTTACGTTACATCATTGTATTTTAACAACATTATGGATTCAATTATATCAAGTATCAAAGGGCAACAAAGAGTCGTGATCGAAAACATTTCACCACAATTAGAAGCAGGTCGTTTTGTCGTAAAAGCATTCGTGGGAGATGTAATTAGAGTGGAAGCCGATATATTTTTAGATGGTCACGATTTACTTTCTGCTAATCTACTTTACAAGTTTTCAAAGGATAATAAATGGATAAGCGTTCCAATGACGTTCACAAAAAATGATCATTATGAAGCTTATTTTACCGTTTTAGATAACGGTTTTTATTTCTATACCATTGAATCGTGGGTCAATCAGGCTGCTTCTTGGGAACATGAAATGGTGATGAAAACCAAAGACGGTCAGCACGTAAATGTGGAATTAATGGTTGGGGCAAATATCTTGGAAACGATGGTGAAAATTGCAACAAAAGAAGATAAACCCGAATTAAAGTCTTACGCAAAACTTTTCCGTGATAATAAACATTACGACGAAGCAGTCGCATTTGCTAATAGTCCACAAATGCACCAGTGGATACATCAATATCCTGACAAACAGCATGTTACAATACACAAAGAGTTAAAAATTTGGGTGGATAGAGAACGTGCGGCCTTCTCTTCTTGGTACTCAATGTTTCCTCGTTCCGCTTCCTCAGAGTACAATAAACACGGAACTTTTAAGGATGTTGAAGCAAATGTTTTACCCCGCATGAAATCCTTGGGTTTTGATGTGCTTTATATTCCACCAATTCACCCCATTGGAATGCAATTTAGGAAGGGAAAGAACAACTCAACAACATGTTCGGGAGGTGAACCTGGCGTTCCCTACGGCATAGGTTCTGAATTGGGAGGACATACTGCAATTCATCCAGAATTAGGCACGTTGAATGACCTTAAACATTTAGTAACTACCTGTAAATCAATGGGCATTGAATTAGCGATGGACTTAGCGATTCAATGTTCCCCCGACCACCCATGGGCAAAAGAACATCCGGAATGGTTCAAAATTCGCCCCGATGGAACGATTCAATATGCCGAAAATCCTCCTAAAAAATACCAAGATATTTATCCTCTAAATTTTGAATCCGAAAACTGGCAAGGACTTTGGCAGGAACTCAAACACGTGATGATGACATGGGCTGAATGGGGAGTGCGGATAATCCGTGTGGACAACCCACACACAAAGGCTTTTAGTTTTTGGGAGTGGGTAATTCCAGAAGTTCAAGCGGAATATCCTGATATGATTTTCTTGGCGGAAGCTTTCACAAAGCCTTTGGTAATGGAGCAATTAGCAAAATTAGGTTATACGCAATCATATACCTATTTCACATGGCGAAATTCCAAAAGGGATTTAATTGCGTATATGAACGAACTCAACGGACAATCTGCCTATATGCGACCAAATTTTTGGCCCAATACCCACGATATTTTGCCGTATAGTTTACAAGGCGGAACTGAACCAATGTTCTTGATTCGGTATTTTATAGCGGCAACTTTATCAGCTAATTATGGAATTTTTGGACCTTTTTATGAATACATGATTAATGAAGCTAATCCAGGAAAAGAAGAATATAAAAATTCAGAAAAATACGAAATAAGACACTGGGACTGGAATATGGAAAATAAACTTACCCATATTATCCGTATGACCAATAAAGCACGAGTAGAAAATACGGCTTTGCAAAGGACGAATAATATCACATTTTGCGACATTCAAAATGATAATATTTTGGCGTATTTAAAGACGGCATGGAATGGAAACCGAATTCTTGCTATTGTAAATCTTGACCCTTACAATACACAAGGTGGATACGTCAGAATTCCACTAAATTTGATTGGAAAACACACTGACGAGGAATATATTGTGCATGATTTATTGACGGAAGCAAAATATTTTTGGCGAGGCGAATTTAATGCAATTGAATTAAATCCGCAATTAATGCCGATGCATCTTTTTCGGATTGAAGATTTGTAATTGGAAAGTAATTTAGGGCAGTCAAAGTCAGTATATTAATAAACCTTTGTCCCACCAGCAGATGAACATAATAAGAAAGCCTATGAAAATTTAATTTTAAACTTGTGTTTAGAAATAAAAACAATCACTAAAATCAACAATTTACCTACCATGAAAACCATATTAATGCTTATTCTATTTTCATTTTGTTTTGGTAAAATACAAGCACAGGATGACATAGAAATAACAAAAAACCTTGTTTATGCTGAAACGAATAACAAGAAACTTCAACTTGATATTTATAAATCAAAAGGTCAAAAAGAACCTTATTTAATCGTTTGGGTTCACGGAGGAGCGTGGCATTCAGGCAGTAAAGAGAATCCTCCGCTTGGTTTATTACCTTACGGATATGCCTTAGCGAGTATTGATTTTCGAGCAAGTACCGAAAAATCTTTTCCTGCAAACGTGCATGATATTAAAGCCGCTATTCGTTTTTTAAGAGCCAACGCATTGAAATATGGCTATAAATCCGACAAGATAATTATTTGGGGAGGTTCTTCTGGTGGGCATTTGGCAGCCTTAGTTGCTACTACCAATAATGACTCAACACTTGAAGGCAGTCTTGGAAATTATACCAGTACATCCTCTTCTGTGCAAGCCTGCCTTGATTTTTACGGCCCTACCAATTTTCTTACTATCCTAAATCAGTCCACCCCACACGGATTGAATGTACGATTACCCGCTTTGGCAATTTTGTTGGGTAAGCCTTTAGACCAAGCCACTGAATTGGCAAAATCAGCAAGTCCTTTTTACCAAGTTGACGCAACCGACCCACCGATATTTATTGTTCATGGCGAACAAGATATTCAAGTACCGATTAATCAATCCATTGAATTATTCAGTGCTTACAAAAGTAAAAATTTGAAAGTTCAAATCGAGTTTGTTCCTAATGCAGGACATACTGACCCCGTTTATTATAAAAAAGATATGATGGAAAAAATTGATAAATTTCTAAAAGAAATTAAAATTTAGCTACTTAATCAAAAATAATACCTTGATTCAAAAAGGTATCAGAAAAATTGAAAGTCAGGGAATTAATAGCGTTAATATTGAAAAATATGTGCCGATAAAGTTTTAGTTATTAAAAATTTGGCAATTTTCAATTCCAGAAATTTTCATATTCATTTCATTTATTAATATCTTTGTGGGCTATGCAACGCAAACTCATCCTTTCAAGTCCACTTCTGGAAATTACCATCAGCCGTCTCTGTCAAGAATTGATAGAGAATCATCAG
>JACMRQ010000519.1 GCA_014376355.1 Arcicella sp.
GAGTTGATACATTGATTAATTTTAAAGTATCAATAAATGGAAGTCTTAAAATAGATACTCTCTTCAAGTATTCTACGATTGTTCCAAATGACGATACATTCATTGTTGATGAGTCCATCAAAGATAGTATTTCAATTAGTGGGCTGAAGTCGAGTGCATCAAAAAGTGTGGGGCAAAGTGTTTTTGATGTACTTAATTAAAAAATTATCGGGTTCAATTGGCGACCCTAAAATGATTCCCTAAAAACATAAATCTGATTGCCCCACACTTTTTGATGCACTCCAAAGTTAGCCTCACATTTAAGTGACCCCCACTACAGAAAATATTTAGCTTTTCTTCTAAAATTAATTAAGAAGGAAATTAGGAAGTAAATAACTCTCCATATCGTTTGGACCTCATATCAAAAGCATCTATTCCCCCTTCCATTATATTACAAATTTCTTGTTTTATTTCCTTTGTTTCAACGCTACCTGTCAATTTCACCTGAATATGTTTCGTTTCTGAATCCATAACGATAATATGCTCACTATCTCCATTTACAGGAATGTTGGCATTATGAGTTACGACAATAATTTGACGAACTTCTTTTGAGTTTTTCATCTGGTCAACGACTAAATCATAAATTAGTCGATTATCTAAATCGTCTTCGGGTTGGTCTAAAATCAATGGTTTTGTTCCGTGAGATAATAAAAGTGTTAAGATAGCTGCCGTTTTTTGCCCAGCCGAGGCATTTAAAATAGATTTATATGTATTCCCAACCTTATAATCAATTTGAATTTCATCTTCTGGGAAGAGTAAATCTAAGTCAATAAGACTTTTATCATTCAAATTATGTACCTTATTTGTAAAAAAGAGTTTGCCAAATTGATTATCAATAGTTTTATTTTGATTGTGTTCAGATAGAAGATTAAAGATTTCTTGATTTTGGTCTAAAAACTTTTCGTTTCCTGGTTTAGACCATTTCTCCATTATTATTTTTAAATCGTTGGAATAATTTGTTTCATCCAAACTAAATATTCTTCTGAGTGCTTCTTCGTAATCATCTAAATCCCTACAAAATTTAACCTTAGCTCTAACATTTCTATCTTTCAATATGGAATCTAAGAAACTTTGGCGTTGTTGTTGAAGTTTTTGTCGTAATCCAAAATATTCTTTCTTTATTTCTTCCTTTTTGGAAAAAGCTATTAACAACTCGTTTTCTTTTTTAGCGATTATTTCAAGTTCTTGCTTTTTATTACTTAGTGACGTAATATCGTTTTGAATACTTGTTAAATCTACTCCTTGTTCAAGCAATTCTGTTTTTGTTTTATTTAGAGATACTTGTATTTCGTTGAATATCTTTTGCCAATTACTTACTTCAATTTTTGTATTTAAATCAGTTGCCAAATCATTATACTTAACTTTTAATCCTTCTAATTCGGTTTTTATTAATTTTATTTTTACTAAATTATCTGAGAAAACGGAATTCAATTCTACTTGGTATTCATCCCTTAAAGGATTTGTATCAAAGTAATCAATACCATTTAATTCTTCAATCAACTCATCAAAATCAATAATTTCTATTTGACTTATATAGTAATTAATAAGCCTACCTTCTTCTTCAAAATTTTGTAATTTTTCTAATAATTCCCCTGCATTGCTTGTCTTAAATTGATTTATTTTTACTTCCAATTCCTCGATATCAAGTAGTATTTTATCTTTACCAGCAATTGCACTATTCAACTCTTTAACCTTCTTTGATTGCTCAACATAAGAATCTGATTTTAATTTAAGCTCATTTTCAATCTGTGAAATAATAGGGTCTGATTTGTCTATTCGAGTTCTTAAAGAATTTGGTGAAGTCGCAATTTCATAGATTTGTTTTTGTGAAAAAATATCAAATTCAAGCCTATTTAGGATTTCTGTATTGTTTTTAATCTCAAAAGTATTTGTTGAGGTATTAAATTGAGAAACCGTAGTTTGTTCATTCTCATAGCTAATTAAATATTCTATTTCCTTACGAGTGATATGTACCTCAATACAACTATCCTCCCTTAACACTCCACTCTTATTTTTGCCTTTTTGCTTTTTCTGAAAAAATTTCAGAAAATCTACGTGAATATTCTCAATAGGTTTTAACTCATCCCCTCTACCAAATGCCCCACGAATAAATTGAAGAATACTTGATTTTCCACTACCTCTACCTCCAATAATAGTGTTCATTTGAGGACTAAATTCAATACATAATTCAGTATTTTTAGGGTCTGATATTTCAGTATTTTTGATGATAATTTTCTGAATCCATAATTCGGGACATTGACTTGGACAGTTATCAAAATCATTTCTAACACGCAACTTTGGTAATAACAAAGCTTGTCGTAAACTCTCTAATGAAGGTTTAACTTCCATTTTTATCCATGTATGACGTGTACCAATTCCCCATAATCCATGCGAGGAATCACCTTGTTCATGTGGATTATCCGAAAATGTAAGGATAGCTTTCTTAGTATTTATAGCGTCTAAAACTACTCTACGGGCATTTTTCATTCTTTCATCTGAGAACTCCCATTTTTTATTTTCAATATCGGTCTCTTTTAAACCATAGTAGCGATTAAGGTGTATTAAAAATTCATCTCTTTGATTATTGTATATTTTCCCATCTGGTAAAGTAAATCCCTCATGAACAACTTGAACAGAATTGATTATTGATAAAGCATAAAAATCTTTGGCAATTTTAGGAGCAACATTACATAAACCAGCAAATTCATCTATATGTGCTGGTATAATTAATGCCCTTTCATTATTCGCAAGATTTGCTATATCTTCTAAATTCAAATTTGTATGAGCTGTTTGTATCCCAAAATCCTTCCTTTCAATTTTAGCCTTTATTAAAAAGTCTTCAACATTTTGCTTGGTGCATTCTACATCAAATAAAATCAAAAGATGGATTTTTGCATCACTGCAAGTAATTTCAATACCTGGGAAAACGGTTAATAAAGTATCTTGTGTGGCAATTTTTATTTTATCTACCCATTCCGCTGTATTGTGGTCTGTAACAGCTACACAATGTAAGCCTTTGTCAATAGCTTCCTGCACCCATTGCTCAGGTGTAATGTTATTACGGTCTTTAAAACATAAACTGGCAGGTGTGTGGAGATGTAAATCACATTTATACCAACGTGTTCCAACAGATGTATTATTCATAATTATTTTATTTTCGGTTATAAATCGAAATTATACAAAATGAATCATTAATAAAACTGTGTTGAGATATTTATATTTTCTTCTCTCGTTGCGTACTTGTTCATGATGTGTCATTGGAGCCAAAGGGGGCCAAATCGGAATTAGGAGTTTCTATAGATATACGTTGGTTGAGGTTTTCATAACAATTTGCCGAAAATATACGGTTTCCAACCACAGCGGTGGCTGCTATTCAATTAGTAGATTTTGAGAGACGGCTTCTGATATAGGTTGAAACTCTGGCGTATCCGATTATCATAAAATTGGGGGTTCACTTAAGTTTGAGGCTAACTTCCCTTACTACTGGGAGTGCATCAAAAAGTGTGGGGCAATCAGATTTATGTTTTTAGGGAATCATTTTAGGGTCGCCAATTGAACCCGATAATTTTTTAATTAAGTACATCAAAAACACTTTGCCCCACACTTTTTGATGC
>JACMRQ010000520.1 GCA_014376355.1 Arcicella sp.
CCGTAAACTGTTTAAAACGAGCATATTGCTTGTATAGAAAGTATAGCTGTGTATGCTGTGAATCTTCCTTTGAGCCTTTCATAACTGTATTGAGAGCTTCTTGGAGTTCTTCTTTGGGGTAATTTGCGAAAATAGTTTGCCGTAATTCAGGGCTATCTATTTCCTCATTGACGACCATTTTAGTGGTATTAATGAGCGTTACCCAAGCACGTCCACGAATTTTGGTAAGTCCCATTTGGTACTCATCTAATTCCTTCTTGGCGTTATTCATGGCTTGTTGCCAGAAATCACCGTACATCGTTAAAACCATATCCGTTGTGTCCAAAAGGGTTTCCCACAAAAAACAAACCATCAAAGGGTATCGTTTAATCGGGTTCATTCTTTGCAAATAGGAGTTGGTATTGTTACGGACAATATTGGCTAAACGTTTCTTACGATTGATAGGAATTGCCGATACATCCCAAGAAGCTACTTTCATCTCTTGTAAATAGGCAACTTTATCAAGCGTTTGGTTAATGGATTTTGCCGTGTTTGACGTAGGTTGTAGGCAAAGCCAGCGATGGATTGGCATTTTTAGGGTCTTATCAAGTTCCAAAATTTTATCTAATTTTTCTTGTAAATCAGGGGTCAAAAGAAAGATTAATCGCTGATAGGTTTCCTCGTTGAGTAGCTCCCCAATACTTCCTACAATCCTTTCTAATGTTCCAATGGCAGGACGAAGAATTTTATCGTAATGCAATTTTTGACAAAGTTTATCCAATAGCCATCGTTCATTATCATGTTCCATCCCCCGTTCAAGAAGCCATTTTTCAATGATTGGCTCATCCAAAATGGGTTCCCATCTACGGTATTGGAGGTATTTTAGAATCTGTTGGAGATGCCGACTCCTACTATTTGTCCATTTACTATATTCTGCCAACAAAATAACTTCTTGACTATCCTTGTATAATTGTTGAGTAACAAATTGAATAATCTTTTCATTCACCTGAATATCCCAATCAGCAGGCAGATATCCCATCAAACGGATTAAACCAATTTGAATTAATACGGCAATCCGATTAACTGGACCACTGAAATATTGTAAAAAATATTTATCATCAGGAGTTGAGAAAAAATATTGAAGAATATCTGCTTCATCACTCAAATGAATTTTCTCGTAAGAACTTCGTTCTTGTTGGGTTAAAAAGGTTGCTGGCATAACAAAACGGATTTAAGCAGTATAATCAAACCTACCTCTAATTGTACTTTCCCAAAGCGGTATTCACTCCCTCAAAAGTATCATAAAATGAAATAATTAGGGGTATTTAAGTATAAATTAATTGTATGGTATTCAAAGTATAAATATATTTGTTTCGAATTAAACAACTATATACAATTTATGAAAATAGGATATGCAAGAGTCAGCACCAAAGACCAAAGCCTTAACCTGCAAACTGATGCCTTAACTAAAGCGGGTTGTGAGATTATTTTTAACGAGATTGCTTCGGGAGCAAAGAGCGACCGAGTTGAGTTGGACAAACTTTTTTCCCAAATCCGTAAAGGCGATATTTTAGTGGTTTATAAACTTGACCGTTTGGGAAGGTCATTGAAACATCTTTTAGAGTTTGTTGCCATTTTGAATGAAAAGCAAATAGGGCTGCAAAGCATTAGTGATGCCATTGATACGACTACACCGCAGGGACGCTTATTTTTCAATATTTCCGCTTGTTTTTCAGAATTTGAAAGAGATTTAATTCGAGAAAGAACAAGGGCTGGTTTGGAAGCGGCACGGGCAAGAGGCAGAAAAGGAGGTCGAAGGCAAGGAATGACCAAGGAGGCAGAACAAAAAGCTATTTTAGCTGAAACTTATTATAGAGAGGAAAAAATGGGAGTCAATCAAATTGCCTTGGAGATTGGCGTATCGAAAATGACCCTTTACAAGTATCTCAGATACAGAAAAGTACCTATCGGAAGCTATCAAAAACTAAATAAATAGTTTGATATGTGGAATTTTCGTCCATTTGTAATGAAAACCTCAAATCCTTTAAATGTGGCTATTAAAGCCTCGCTAAAATCCTTGCAAACTATTGTCATTATAACCTGCAAATGAAAGCATTACATTTATAGGACTACCAAAAGATTTTCTAATTAGAAGAATTTTTAAGTCTTTTAATAATTTCTTCTACCTTTTTTAGAGGCAAATCTACAACGTCAGCAATAAAAATCGTATCAAATCCTTTTTGAATGA
>JACMRQ010000521.1 GCA_014376355.1 Arcicella sp.
TCCAATTAGGAAATTGAGCTAAATTATCGCCACCAATGATTAATTTAAACTCATGTTGAGGGTGTTTTTCTTGTATTCTTATGAGTGTATCAATCGTGAAGGACGGCTTTGGCATCGAAAATTCAATATCTGTTACTTTGAATTTAGCGTTATCTGCAATGGATTTTTCAACCATTGCCAAACGGTCAAATTCATGAAGAAGTGAATTATTCTTCTTAAATGGATTTTGGGGCGAAACGATAAACCAAACTTGTTCTAAGTCGGTTGTAGTTACCATAACATTTGCCACAATCAAATGCCCAATATGGATTGGGTTGAAAGACCCAAAGAATAAGCCAATTTTCATTTCACAAATTCATCAAATAATTTCTGTGCTTTTTTAAATGCCGTTGTTAAGTCATCATTTATTAAAACAATGTCAAATTGGTCTTGAAAAGCCGTTTCAAATTTCATTTTGAAAACTCGTTTCGAGATGGAATCCTCCGAATCAGTTCCACGCTCACGAAGGCGTTTTTCTAATTCTTCAACGCTTGGTACTTTAACAAAGATAGACAAAGCCCTTTGTTTATAATATTCCTTTAATTTTACGCCCCCCCGCACATCCACATCAAATATCACGTGTTTTCCCGATGCCCAGAGTCGTTCGATTTCAGATTTTAACGTGCCA
The DNA here is from genome assembly GCA_014376355.1 of Arcicella sp. GTDB lineage: Bacteria > Bacteroidota > Bacteroidia > Cytophagales > Spirosomataceae > Arcicella. Next base: position 668 of record JACMRQ010000521.1, read on the forward strand.
TAATAAGCTCCTGGATATACCTCTTCCCATTCCACAAATTCGTCATGAACGATTTTTTGCTTAAATTCGTCGGGAGTCATAAAGTGGTAATCCTTTCCATTTTCTTCGTTACGTCCCCGCTTGTCACGGGTGCAAGCAGAGATTGAAAAGCCTAAATTGTCGTTATTCGCCAAAAGATGTTTGACAATAGTGGTCTTACCCGAACCAGATGGGGCAGAGAAGATGATGAGTTTACCGTTTTCCAAGAGTGATTGATATTGATTTACTGCAAAAATAAAAAGTTATTAAGTTAAACCGTATAAAACGACCAACTTAATAACTTAAAATAAAATAATTCTACAATAGAATTTTATAACATATTGATTTTCTGCTTAATACAGTCAATCAAATTTGAAGGAATAGCTTTTTTTTCTAATCTTAATTTCATAGTTTCCTTTATACATTTTTCCAATTCATATCCTTTTTCACAGGGCAAACACTTATCCATGTTCAATTTGAATTGATTAATTTGTTCATCACTTGCCTGACCGTCCACAATCAGTTGCACTATTTTCATGCAATCAGCTTTGTGCTCGCATGATGTCTTTTTTAAAATTTTATCAGCTTCGGAAACCATTTTTTTATAGATTAAGCAATATCTTAATATTGGCAAATTATGTGTTTATCGTTTTATGAATCAAGTAGTTAATAAACAGGTCGAAATTTAAAATAATTCCCGAAGAAGTAAAAAAATGTTTATTGTTACCAGTTATTAGTTAATAGTTGAATAAAATGTTTAACAAAAAAGTCAACAACAGAAATGTATCATCAGAATTTATAAAGACTAATAATCTAAGGTTTATTCTGCCATACTGTCAGCATTAACATCATAGCCTAACGATTTGGCATAATATTTTAATTTATCTTTCAGTAACATTCTTGCACGGTGAAGACGTGAACGAACCGTTCCTATAGGAATATCAAGGATTTTTGCCATTTCTTCATACGTGAATCCTTCAACATCACAAAGAATAATTACTGTTCTAAAATCAACTGGAAGTGCATTTAACGCATTTGCAATTTCGTCTCCGATTAAATCTTGAACAGATTCAACCCTTAAATCTACGGTTTGATTAGTCTCGGCATCTTCCTCTGAATTATAAGTTGTTTCAACGTCCTGATAATCAACTTTGGCGGGTTCTTTCGACTTTTTTCTAAAATCATTTATAAAACTATTCTTTAAAATACGGAACAACCAAGCCTTGGCATTTGTTCCTTGTGCGAATGAGTTAATAAATCGAAATGCTTTAAGATAAGTATCTTGTACAAGGTCATTTGCATCATCTTCGTCGTTTGTTAAACGGAAGGCAAAATTGTACATAGAGTCTATATGAGGCATAAATTCTTTGTCGAAAACACGGTGTTTTTCGAGGTCGGAATAGGCTTGAGTTGGCTTTATTTCTTCTTGTTCGTCCATTTTGTTGCGGAGTATCGTCAGTGAAAGTAAAACATGATATCTATTTTACAAAGGTATCATGTTTGTTTGAATATTTAGGTTAGAATATACTTACAAACAAACAACTTGCCAATGATGTTTTAAGACATTTTCCTGACAAAAAGGCACTATTTCTATTTCATATAACTTTTCGCCTCAAAAACCTTAGTAACTCCTTTTTCAGTAAGCGTATAGCTAAACTCTGGATGAATGGAATAAGCTCCGTATTCGCCTTTTTTGTTTAAAGCGAGGTATCCAATTTGAAATTCTTTATAATTATACCTTTTTACGATTCGCATAATTGCTTCTTCGCAAGCCTGTTGAGGAGTTTTACCATTTCGCATTAATTCTACAATCAAAAATGAGCCAAGTGTTTTTAACACAAATTCACCCAGACCAGTGGCACAAGCACCGCCAACTTCGTCATCACAAAAAACTGCCGCTCCAATTATGGGCGAGTCACCAACTCTACCGTGCATTTTGAAAGCTAATCCGCTCGTGGAACAAGCTCCTGAAATTTCCCCTTTTTTGCCCAATGCCAATAATCCTACGGTATCATGGCGTTCAATATTGATTTTAGGTTCGTATTTTGAAGTTTTTTTCCATTCTTCCCACGCTTTTCTTGCATTATCAGTCAATAAATTTTCCTTCTTAAATCCTTGAGAAAGAGCAAATTGCAAAGCTCCTTCGCCAGATAACATCACGTGTGGGGTTTTCTCCATTACGGCTCTGGCTACTGAAATGGGATGCATGATATTTTGAAGAAAAGTTACTGAACCTGCATTTCCTTTTTCGTCCATAATACAAGCATCTAAGGTTACAAAACCATCACGGTCGGGGAAACCACCGTAGCCCACGGAGGTATCATTTGGGTCGGCTTCGGGAACTCTTGCTCCTGCCTCCACGGCATCCAAAGCTCTTCCAGTTTTTTGGAGAGATTCCCAAGCAGCATCATTGGCTTTTTCATTTTTCCATGTCGTAAGAACAATGGGAAAACTGGCAACTTGGACATTTATTTGTGTGGTCGATAATACCGTAAGGGCAGTGGTTTGTTTAAGAAATGTTCTACGTTGCATGGGTTTTCGGTTTGTTTGGCTAAATTTATCGAAAAAAGTTGAAAGCAGAATGAAAATAGTTTGTATATCCGATACCCACAGCCTACAACACCGCATGAACATTCCTGATGGTGATTTATTGATTCATGCAGGAGATGTTTCTTCAGGGGGGGCGAATAGAAGAAATTGAAATGTTTAATGAATGGATGGGGTCATTGCCTCATCGTCATAAAGTGGTTATTGCGGGGAATCATGATTTCTTTTTTGAGAAGTATCCAAAAGAAGCTAAACGACTAATTACAAATGCAACCTACCTAAATGATAGCGGCATTTTGATTGAAGGGTTGCATATTTGGGGTTCACCAATTCAGCCGTGGTTTTATGATTGGGCTTTTAATCGTAAACGTGGAAAAGACATTCGTAAACATTGGGATTTGATTCCGACCAATACCGATATTCTCATTACGCATGGACCGCCTTTTGGTATTTTGGATGCCACTGAAAGAGGGGAAAA
>JACMRQ010000522.1 GCA_014376355.1 Arcicella sp.
CCCAATTGGTATCGCTAAAAAATTGACGTAATGCTTGTGTTGCCATAGGTCCTCTCCAAGGCACAGGATTATCTTGTGGAGCAAGAAAACCCATAGAAATCATTTTAATTCCGTATTGCATGATGGGCTGAATCATGTTTTTACCGTCCACTGTTTGCACCATTGGTTGCATATCTTCTGCCCCAAACATGACAGGAATTGAAGGTCCTGAGATATCTGCATCAATAATTCCAACCTTAGCACCCGACTGTTTTAGTGCCATTGCCAAGTTGGCGGTAACGGTAGATTTACCAACACCACCCTTTCCTGAAGCAATTGCAATTATATTTTTAACATTCGGAAGTAGGGTTCCGCCCATACGTGACGACGTAACATCAGCGGTCATATCTATAACTACGCTCAAATCTGCGTCCACGTGCAAATGAATGGCATCGGTACATTCCTTGCGGATTCTTTCTTTCAAAGGACAAGCGGGGGTCGTCAAAACAACCGTGAAACGAACTTCACCTACACCTAATTTAATGTCTTTAATCATATTAAGCGTTATCAAATCCTTCTTCAAGTCAGGTTCTTGAACGGTTGATAATGCTCGGGTAATATCTTCTTTTGTTATTTCTAAATTACTCATAATTTTGGCTTTTGGCTATCGACTTTTGAGTGTCAGCAAAAGTCGATAATTTTTCTGATACAAAGATACGGCTGAAATTTGTTCGAGGATAGTAAAATAAAAAACACAAGGATAAATCTTTCTATATTTTTTCCTAATTTCGTAGTGTTAATAAACCATAGATAACACGATGAATACTCTTAATCCAACTCGTTGGGGCATTCTTGCCTGCGGAAAAATAGCCGAAAAATTTGCCGATGATTTAGTCGCTAACGTACCCGATGCAGTAGTATATGCGGTGGCTTCTCGTGATTTTATGAAGGCTCATATTTTTGGACAAAAGTATGAAGCAACCAAAATTTTTAATAGTTATCAAGATTTGGTGGATTGCCCAGAAGTTGATGTAATTTATATTGCTTCGCCCCATGCTCTTCATTACGAACATACTTTGTTGTGTCTGAACGGTGGAAAGGCAGTTTTATGTGAAAAGGCCTTTGCTATTAATACAACCATGGTAAAGGAAATGATTGCTAAATCAAAGGAGAAAAACTTGTTTTTAATGGAAGCTATTTGGACGAGATTTCATCCTGCCATCGCCCAAACATTAGAGATTATTCAGTCGGGACAAATTGGAGATATTGTTCATATTGTGGCAGATTTTGGTTTTAAGGCAGTTTATGATGAAAACGCTCGCTTATTTAATCCTGCATTAACGGGTGGAGCGTTGTATGATATTGGCATTTATCCACTCTTTATCAGCAAATTATTGTTAGGAAATCCCAAAGAAATTAAAGCCGTTGCAACCTTTGCTCCAACGGGTGTGGACACGAATACTTCTCTATCGCTAAGTTACGAAAATGGAGCAACGGCTTCATTATTTTCAACCTTAAATGCTCAAACGGACACGACTTGCACAATTTATGGCTCAAAAGGGAAACTATTTCTGCACGGACGTTTCCACGAAACCAAAGGCTTGACCTTAGAAATTGAAGGACAAGAACCACAAGTTTTTGAGACAGAAAGATTAGGACATGGCTATTCGTATGAAGCCCAAGAAGTACAGAATTGCTTAAAATCAGGAAAAATAGAAAGTGATAAATTACCCTTACAATTTAGCTTAGAATTGATGGAACTGCTTTGTGAAATACGTCAGCAAATTGGACTGGTTTATCCGCAGGAGGTGTAAATAATTAAAAGTATTAGACCAAGAAACTTCTCGAAATTTCAACCTACAAAAAGGTCATTTCGAGAAGTTTTGAGTATAGTATTAAACTCATATATCATCACCCCATTATCCTTGAAATGCTTCTCCATCAACTCAAAACTGTATTTTTTCAAAAGTTTAACTATTTCGTTTTCTGTAAAAAGTCGTTTCCCACAGCCTTCATGAATTTCGCCTGAGAATTTTGCTGTCTGTTCTTCAATAAATAATTTACCGTTTGATTTTAGGATTTTTTGAATGTCGTGGAGGATAATTTCGGGCGTTTCAAATTCATGTAAACTGTTAATTATTAACACTTTATCGAATGTATTTTTTGGTAAATTAGTAGCAGATTGTGTGCCGATGATGGGAATAAATTTTCCAGTATTTTTTTTATCGATTAATTTTTCAAAATATTTTATACCTTCACTAATCTCTTCGTGATTACAATTTTGAACATCAACATCTTGTAAATAAAAAGTCAAATAATCGACCTGCGAAGCAAACCAAATTTCCCACACGCCACTACTTGCTCCGATGGAAGCAATGGTTTCGTTTGGTTGGAAATTATAGATGGAGAGGGATTTTTGCATTGATGGGTTCTGCGTAAAAATACTGTAGCTCGAAATAGTATTTCGAGCTACAGTTATAAAAATTATAAATAGTTTAACTAATTCTTAGCCCCCTGCACCGCACTTCCTCCTGCAGTTTTTTGCTGTTGCATGGGGTTTGTACTCGCTGGACGAGTTTGCTTAAATACTTGAAAACGAGTTGGTTGTTCTGGTTCACGTGGGAAGATATTGGTCTTTGTGTCAATATCTGCCGTCTCAAAAAATGGGTCCAATGTCCACTTTATTACCTTCTTATCCGTTGGAATTACCTTTTTGATTTCCTTATCGTTCAAACGCCAAATTTCCGCTGGAATTCTTATTACTTCGTCCGTTCCATCTTCAAAATTCATTTTCACAATTACTGGACTTACCAAACCACCCGTATTTTTAATATTTAACACATAAAAGTTTTTGTTCGAATCTACCAACTTCTTTTCATCTTCTGCCAAGCCTGCCATTGTTTGGTCGAAACGCTTTTTGTCTGATTCAGAAGTGGCAAATTTATCATACGAATTATAAAAATCTTTCATGTCTGGATTCTCTTCTACAACCGTTTTTGGAATATCTTTTTTGTTGCGGATATTGCTCATTGTCTGACGTTTAGCATCAGCCTCGGCTCTTGCTTTTTCGTTTTTGACAGTTGGTGTTGCATTATCAATTCCGAACCATTCTACATTATCCAACGATAAATCCACGGGTTCAACTCCATAGAACCAACCTTTCCAAAACCAGTCTAAATCTACACCTGAAGCATCTTCCATGGTGCGGAAAAAATCTTGTGGCGTTGGATGTTTGAAAGCCCAACGACGAGCGTATTCTTTGAAAGCGTAATCAAATAATTCTCGTCCCATCACAGTTTCACGAAGAACGGTTAAAGCCGCCGCAGGTTTTGAATAAGCATTAGGTCCAAATGCCATAATATTGTCTGAACTCGACATAATTGGCATTTGTTGGGTCTTTTCAGTACGCATATAGCCCACGATTGATTGAGGCGTTCCACGATTTTCAAAATCCCTATCCCACTCTTTTTCAGCCAGTTCCTCACAAAAAGTATTTAAACCTTCATCCATCCACGACCACTGTCTTTCGTCTGAATTGATAATCATCGGGAAAAAATTATGCCCAACTTCGTGGATAACAACGCCAATCAAAAAGTTTTTAGTATCCTCGGAATACGTTCCATCTTCCTCTGGTCTTGCCCCGTTGAAGGAAATCATCGGATATTCCATACCACCAACTGGGCCATGAATTGACTGAGCCACTGGATACGGATACGCAATCGTGTGTTTTGAATAAGAACGCAAGGTATGAGCGACTAACATAGTTGAATATTTACCCCAAAGTGGCATAGCTTCTTTTGGAAAAGCAGACATTGCCCACACTTTTTTGCCCTCAACATCCACTTGCATAGCGTCCCAAAGGAATTTACGAGAACCTGCAAAAGCAAAATCTCTTACGTTTTGAGCTGCAAAAGTCCATGTTTTTTTGCCAGATGGCTTACTCTTTTCAGAAGCAGTTGCCTCATCCTGTGTAACAATCATCACGGGGCGAGTGGCATTTTTTGCACTTTCCAAACGCTTCATTTGTGTCGAAGAAAGCACCTGAGAAGTATTTTGTAATTCGCCAGTTCCCATTACTACAAAATCATTGGGTGCAGTTATTGACACTTTATAATCCCCAAAAGGAACCGTAAATTCTCCCTGACCCAAAAACTGTTTGTGTTGCCAACCGTTCACGTCATCGTACACGCACATACGTGGAAACCACTGAGCGAGTTCGTATAAATAATTGCCATCTTTCGGAAAAAATTCATAGCCACTTCTTGCACGACTTGCCAGAGCATCCACAATATTGAAACTCCAATCAACTGAAAACGAAAAACTTGTACCCGTTTTCATGGGCGTCGGTAAATCAACCCGCATCATAGTTTCGTTGATAGTAAATTTCAATGGATTACCCATTTTATCTTTTACCGAAATAATTGTATACCCATATTCTTTCTTGGCAAGAACACCAGCAGTATTAGCCAAACGACCGAAGGATGTTCCTTGATTAGTTAATGAAGAGGTGGAAGTCAATTGAGCAATTCCGCCTTTTTTGAAATTATTTTGATCTAATTGCAACCATAAATAACGCAACTCATCGGGAGAAGAATTTTTGTAAGTAATTATCTCAGAAGCGGTCATAGACTGGTTTTGGTCGTCTAATTCTGCCTTAATGTCATAATCAGCACGATTTTGCCAATAATCCTTCCCTGGGGCTCCTGAGGAGGAACGGTAAGAATTAGGCGTTGGCAACATTGAACCAATTTGTTCAAAACGATTATTGCTATTGAATTGATTAGCAGCCTGTTGTGCTAATGAGTCTGAGATTTGGGCAGTTAATAGAACGAAGCCCAGTAAGAGGGTTTTACGAGTCATTTTTAAGTTGGATGAAAGTTAATAATTCACCCAAATTTACAAAAAAAAATGGCGAGTGCAAGCACCCGCCATTCAGCCCAATCACCACAAAAGGGTATTATAATTTATGAACGTCGCCGTCAAAAACAGCAATTGTTAATCCGATAAAAATTAGAGCAACACAAACAACTATTTTCCAGCAAAGGTTTAGGACATTTTTCATTTTATTTAATTTTAAAATTTACGCCAATATTGAAACCGATTTTATTAGGTTTTACCAACAAAAAAGAGTTATTTTCATTTTGTTGATTAAGAGAATAACTAAAAGTTGGTTCAACAAATAAATAGGTATTATCTCCAATTCTGCGAGTTATTCCGTAAGCAAAATTAGCAAATTTATCAAATTGATTGCCCCCATTTAATCTGTAAGCTCCTTCCAATCCAACGTTTAAATAATGCGTAAGACTTTCACCTTCCAAGAATATATATTGAATTTCAATTTTTGTACCTAAATAGGTTGCCGATTGAGAATAAGTCTTATTTAATTCAGAAAAACTTACATCAACTCCTTGTTTGTCAGGTGATTGAATGATTAAAGAATCGGTTCGAATTTGATAACTAATGCTATGATTTGTCTTTGTAAAAGTTAGTCCCGTACGGAGTTTAAACCTGTCTGATAGCGTAAAAACTACGCCTGCTTGGGTATAAAATCCGAGTCTATCATCATCATCATTAACGGAAATGCTATGAACATAATTTGCCTCGTTTCCATTGGGTGTAATAGTGTAATAATTCAATAGAGGCATCACACTTGCATATATTTCTAAGGGTTTTCTTTCTTTAAAATAATCATCTTTTTTCGGGGCGAGAACAAGTTTTATTTTTGGGTTTTTGAAATGACTTCCTAATAAACGATAAGACTTTAAAGCTAAAAATGTTAAGTGATTTTTACTTAATCCTGAAATTTGTTCTTTGTTTGAGAATACACTTAACGTGTTTGGATAATTGCTTGAATTATCCAAAATCATTTCTTGCTTTTTTTCTTTAGAGTTATCAATGGGTGGAAGGTTTAATGAGGTATTCTTATTTTTTAAAAAACCATCTTTAAATGTTTTATTGAAAGACGTTTTTGGAATATCGGTGGTTGTATTATTGGTTGAAAATAAGAAAGCCTTTTCTTTTATTGATTCATTATTATTCAAAAATTCCTTTTTTATCTTTTTCTTCTGTAAAACTTTATCTGAGAGCTTTGTAATATTTCTGTTCTCCACTGATTTTATCCTTATATCCTTAGTTACAATTTTTTCTGCTTCATTAATAATCAAGTCTTTGTTATCAGTATCTCGTTTTGGATTTTCCTCAGTTAGACCATAGTTAGGCAATAAAGGAATTGTTGTCCGACTATCATTAGACTTTGTGTTGTTCTGTATGTGTTTATTCTCTGATTTCACAATATTCACCGTCCGACTATCGTCTGACTTCGTTATTTTTTCTGTCAAATCATCGACTGAAGATATTTCACGGTAAGTCCAAAAACCCGTTAATAGCAAAATCAATACTGCACAGGTTTGCCAATAAGGCAGTTTTCTGGTAGACTCCACAGGAAGTTGAAGTGCTATTTTTTGCCAAAGCTGAGAGTCGGGTTCAGATTCAAAATCAGCGAATCTATCTCTGAACACGTCCTCAAAAGAGTCATTTTCGTTGTTATGTGC
>JACMRQ010000071.1 GCA_014376355.1 Arcicella sp.
TACTTGGTGATGAATTGTTACTAAATCTTTGGCAATGCCAACGAAGTTCAGCATAATAGCACTCGCAGAGGTAGTAATACAAACGGATTAATCGTAGAGACGAACCGTTCTACTTCTCGCATAATCAGTATTTTATATGTTGAGTAATACAACTTTACTGACCTATGATTTTAATATCTCTGTTTTTTAACCCAATATTCGCATTATTAACAATTGAGCACCACGTTTTCGAAGACTGAGCTTCCCCCCACTTTGACTGCTAATGAGAGTCCCAACCTATATACCAAGATAAAACGTTTACGCTCTTTAATACATTTTCATGCATCGTATCATCGTTCATCATCACCTACTACTTGAACCATCTTAATACTCTGAAAATCAATAATCAGGCAGCATTCCGTGCTTCCTGCGTAAGGATACTTCTTCATACACTTCTTCTTTTTATTAGGTTGGAGCGTTTTAAACAATCTAAATTTCGCCATTACACACCCCATAATTGAAAGAAAAAATCATATTTACGATTGTCTTTAAACTATGTTTACACTTTCGTTGGTCATTAATAATATTATCAATAAATTGCCATTGAAAATCAGTAAATTTAGAAAAAATTAACTCCATCATCTTTGTTTTTTTAGTCAATAACACGATAAACCGATTCTCCCTTTTTAGCTAATTTTATAATTCTAAAATAATCTCTTAAATGAAATTTGAAAACATAAAGTACGGTCTTTTTGCCTCAGCAATAATGTTTTATGCTGAAAGCCCAACGTTGAATAAGGATACTTCACCCTCCTATTCGCTCATCTCTAATCAGGTAATAAAGGTTGATAGTGTACCAAAAAATCTTGAATTCAAAGTAATGCCCCTTTCACCTGAGCAAAGTCTTGCAAAATTCATCGTTCCCGATGGCTATCATTTGGAATTAGTGGCAAGCGAACCCATGATTACCGAACCCGTAGCAATTGCTTGGGATGGTAATGCTAAAATGTATGTGGCACAAATGGAAACTTATACCCAAGATACTGATGGTACAGGTACAAAAGATCCTAAAAGTAGGGTAATGCTATTAGAAGATACCAATAATGATGGCAAAATGGACAAAAGTTCAGTATTTATCAAAGATATGGTTTTGCCTCGTATGTTACTTTGCGTAAACCACGAACTATTGGTCAATGAAACTGACACTTACGACATTTACAGCTATAGAGACACGAACGGTGATGGTATTTCAGATGTTAAAAAGCCTATTTATATTCTTGGGAAAGTTGCCCCAGGCAATTTGGAACACCAAAGAAGCGGACTTATCTGGAATATGGATAATTACATTTATCAAACTGTCGACCCTATCCGTTTTCGGTATGCGAATGGAAAACTACAAGCAGACTCCCTCCATTCAGGTTCTAATGGTCAATGGGGTTTAACTTCGGATAATTATGGTCGTTTATTTTTCAGTAGAGGAGGCGGCGAAAATGCAGGTTCTGGATTTCAAATCAATCCAAAGTATGGTCAGTTAGAATTTAACGATGCTTACAGCGAAGAGAAATTCAGTCCTGTCTGGTCAAAAATTCAAAATCCTGATGTACAAGGTGGTCTTTCAAGGATTCGGAAAGATAGTACTCTAAATCATTTTACTTCCGCCAATGGGCAATCTATTTTCAGAGGCGATCGACTTCCTACCGATTTGGTGGGTGATTATATCATCAATGAGCCCGTTGCTCGTATTATTAGAAGAGCCAAAGTCATCAACCGTGAAGGAAAAACCTTCCTTGAAAGTGCTTATGAGGCTCCACAAGAGTTCATTGCCAGTACCGATACCTATTTCAGACCCGTGAATACTTATACAGGACCTGATGGCTGTCTGTATATTGTAGATATGGCAAGGGGCATTATTCAAGAATCGAATTGGACACCAAAAGGAAGTTACTTACGTAGTAAAATTGATTATTATGGTTTGTCTAAAGTAAATCAGCGTGGTAGAATTTGGCGATTGGTTCACGATGGTTATAAACCAAGTGCAATGCCTAAAATGTTAGATATTCCTGCCAAAAACTTGGTTGCTTATTTAAGTCATCCTAATGGTTGGTGGAGAGACAACGCTCAAAAACAACTCATTATTTTGGGTGATAAATCGGTTGTGGAAACACTAAAAGTATTGGTAACTGATCAAAAAAACAATACAGCTTTGGGAAAATTACACGCTTTGTGGACTCTCGAAGGCTTAGATGCCATCAATAAAGATTTACTCCTTGTAGCATTAAAAGATACTGACCCTCAAATGAGACGAGCAGCCATTTGGATAAGTGAACGATACATCAAACAAAATGACAATCAGTGGATTGAGCATCTGGGTAAAATGGCAAATGATGACAGTTTCGAGGTAAAAACACAATTATTGTTATCATTTGGAGCAAGCAAAAACGAATTGGCAAAGAAAATTGTGCAAGAAATTTTAGCCAAAAATCCAAACAATCAAATGTTGGCGAGTGTAAAAATGAGTACCGATAAAAATGAAGATGCCAAAATTTACGGGATGAAACTTGCCAGTTTCTCTCCTCCAGAAAGAAAACTGATTGTTGGTGGTAGCGAAATTTATAAAGGAATGTGTTCACCTTGTCATGGTGGAGATGGCAAAGGGCTTCCGACCAATGCTGCCCCTGCCCTTCGAGGTGCCAAACATATTAATGCCGACAAAGAAATTGCTATACGAATCTTATTGCACGGTTTAAAAGGTTCAATTGAAGGCAAAACATACCCAAGCGAAATGGCATCTATGAAAGAAAATTCCGATGAATGGATAGCCTCTGTGCTAAGTTATATCCGCTATGAATTTGTTGGCACAAATATAAGAGTCCCAAAAGGAAGGCAATCTGCCGTTGTGCAACCAGAAGAAGTGAAAGCTTTAAGAGCCAAATATACCGAAGTAAATGAGGCTTGGACTATGGAGGCATTTGAAAATTTATTACCGAAATCTACAAAAAATTAAATCGTCTGAAATTTAATCAATAACTAAATCAGCAGTAACATTTTATTTTTATAAAAAATTACAATTCTTCTGGTAACGCCAACAGTTTCATTTATTTGTTAATAATCCAACGAAAGGAATTATAATATTTTATCATGCACTATCGGTATTGTTTTCCTTTGATACTATTAAGTTTGTCTAAGGAAGTCATTTTGAGTTTTTTGTTTGTTTTATCGCTACAAAATTCGCTCCGTTAATCCTCTTTCTATTATGTACTATGAAAATGATGTAGTAGTAAATAATATAAATAGTGATATTTCTGTTTATGATATTTCATACAAAGTTTCGGTAGTCGGGGCAAAATTTACCGCATTAATTTTGATAGATCTTTTTACCAATCCAAAACAGTGGCAAATGCTACAATATTATAAATATGCAATTAAAATACACTTTTACCGCCTTTTGTAGCCTAATTTTATGGAACTTATCTTTCATTATCACGGCACAAACCAAGGGCACGGAAGCCAATCCTTATCTATTAGAACCTTCTGCCACTACTGTAGCTTGGGGTTATTATTGGTCAGAGGCACCCCCAGTTTTACGTATTAAATCGGGTGATTTTGTTACAATTCATACGCTATTAACCTCAAATCCTGAACGGTTATTAGCAGCTGGAGTTCCTCAAAATAAAATAGAAAAAGAGCTGTACGAGGTGCAAGCTGCCAAAGACAAAGGCCCTGGTGGTCATGTACTTACTGGCCCCATTTTTATTGAAGGTGCAGAACTTGGTGATGTACTTGAAGTTCGCTTTGCAACAATTGATTTGGCCATTCCCTATGGATATAATGCTATTGGGCAAAATGGTTTTTTATCAGATGAAATATTCGAGCGAAAAACAAAAATTATACAATTAGACAAAGAAAAAATGCTTGGCTATTTTAACGATAGTATTTCTATTCCGTTGCGCCCATTTTTTGGAAGTGCTGGTGTGGCGCCGCCCAAAGAAGTAGGCAAATGGAACAGTGCCCCACCTTGGATAAATGCGGGCAATTTGGATAATAAAGAATTGGTGGCAGGTAGTTCTTTATTTATACCAGTACACGTAAAAGGGGCTTTGTTTGAAGTTGGTGATGGACATGCGGCACAGGGCAATGGTGAGGTAGATATTACTGCTATTGAAACATCCCTTATTGGTAAATTACAGTTTATTCTCCATAAAGGTAAAAGCCTACGCTGGCCAAGAGCCGAAACCAAAACGCATATCATTTCAATGGGTTGCGACAGAGATTTGAATGTTGCTACACATATTGCCGTAAGAGAAATGATACAATACTTGATGGACGAAAAACACTTGAGCAAGTCTGATGCTTACATGCTATGTAGCGTAGCGGTAGATGTAAATATTACCCAATTGGTAGATGGTAATGTAGGTGTGCATGCCATGCTACCGAAGTCTATTTTTTTAAAGTAGCAATTATTGCAAACCAATAAAATTAAGGAATTATCTATATACTTGTCACAAGGCAATAAATTTCAATCAATAAAAAAGGGAAATATGAAAAAAATAGCAATGATTACACTTTTACTTTTAAATCATTTTTCGATATTTGCTCAAAACATTCCCAATTTCCAACGACCTAATTTTCTTCAAAAAGATAGTATTAAATCATCGTTAGATGCCAATGTGCAAGTTTTTTATTATTACAAATCAACTAAATTGAAGCCAAAACCCCTGGTGGTGCAGCTTCATTCGTGGTCGAATGGTGCCGATTCCTTGAAAACCGCTTTTTTGGCCCCTGAAGCAAAAAACAAAGACTGGAATTATATTTTTCCCAATTTTAGAGGAATAAATAATCATGTTAAAGCCTGTTGTAGCGAATTTGTCATTTCCGATATAGATGAAGCCATTGATTGGGCTTTGAAAAATATGAATGTAGATTTAAAACAAATTTATGTGGCTGGTGTGAGTGGCGGAGGCTATGCCACATTGGCAATGTATATGAAATCTCGACATAAAATTCGTGGGTTTTCTGCATGGGCATCCATTTCAGATTTGTCGGCTTGGTATTACGAATCAGTTGAGCGAAAAAATAAATATGCCACCGAAATTATCAAATGCACGGATGCTGGAGAGAGAATTGATGAACAGAAAGCACGAAACCGATCGCCTTTGTATTGGAAAATTCCTGTAAAAAAACGTAGAAACAGTAACTTACAAATCTATGCTGGCATACACGATGGATACACTGGTTCCGTACCAATTTCGCAATCCGTCGATTTTTATAATAAACTTTTGCTTGACGCTAAAGAACAAGATTTGAAAAAATTCATTTCAGAACAAGACAAGTCAATTCTAATTAAAACTCAGTCATTTATAAACAAAAAAAAATATAAACCATTAGGTGATAGAGCCATTGTGTACCAAAAAACATCCAAAATGATTTCGCTAACCATTTTTGAAGGGACTCATGAAATGTTGAACAAAGTAGTATTGAATTTAATTTCCAAAAAATGACAGGTAAATGAGAAACAAATAGTACTGCCATATTAGAAGGTTTACCAAAAATTTGTAACTAAATAAACAAAAGAGCACTAATTTTGATTAGCAGAGAAATTTGAATCGGAAGCAAATCCTTGATTATCAAATGATTTAATTTAATAAATATCACTAAAATCACCATGAAAAAAATCCCTCTTTTTATCTGCATATTATTTTCAACCTCCTTCTGTTTTTCTCAAACACTGAAAATAAAAGTTTTGAAACAACCCGTTGAAGTCTTTAAAGATACTTGGGGAATATCGCATATTTATGCACAAAACGAGCATGATTTGTTTGTCGCCCAAGGCTATATGGCTGCCTCTGATAGACTATTTCAGCTCGAAATGTGGCGAAGACAAGCCACAGGTACCATGGCTGAACTACTTGGAGAAAATGAACTTAAAAGAGACATAGGTACAAGATTATTCAAGTTTAGAGGAAATTTAACTGCTGAATTGAACCATTATCATCCACGAAGCAAACAAATTATTGAGGCATTCGTAGCAGGAATCAATGCCTACATTACCGAAGCTCTCCAAAAGCCTCATGAACTGCCTTTTGAATTTAAAATATTAAATACCCTTCCCGATTTTTGGACACCAGAAATTGTTATTAGTCGCCATCAAGGACTTTTAGGAAATATTGAAGAAGAAATCTCCAATGCTCGTTTAGTCAGACTTCTGGGAGCTGATAAAGTGCGTGAATTATCATGGTTTCACCCTAAAAGCTCAGAAACAGAACCTAACTTGGCCCTAGACAAAATAGTGGATAATGATGTTTTATTTAACCATATTTTAGAATACTACGAAGCATTTCGTGCTCCATTGAAATTTCCTACTAAAAATACTGGCATAGGTCTCTTAGATAATTTTGATGATTGGTATAAAGAAGAAAAAGAAAATGTTGGCTCAAACAATTAGATTATTTCAGGAAAAATGGCAGAAAGTGGCTACCCGATGTTGGCAAATGACCCTCATCGAGCACAAGGAGTTCCATCATTACGATATTGGGTGCATCTAAATGCCCCAGGTTGGAATGTGATTGGTGGGGGAGAACCAACTTTGCCAGGTATTTCGATTGGTCATAATGATTTTGGAGCGTGGGGATTGACCATTTTTGAAACTGACAACGAAGACTTATACGTCTATGAAACCAATGCTCAAAATCCCAGTCTGTACAAATACAAAGGTGCTTGGGAAAACTTGAAAATTATTACAGACACTATTCAAATAAAAGACCAAGCACCTAAGATTGTGCAATTGAAATATACACGACACGGGCCAGTCGTTTTTGAAGATACTTTAAACAACCATTTATATGCTGTTCGAGCAGGTTGGCAAGAGGTGGGTTGCTCGCCTTATTTGGCAAGCCTACGCATGAATCAAGCAAAAAACTGGCAAGAATTTAGACAAGCATGTACTTACAGTCGTATTCCAGGAGAAAATATGATTTGGGCAGATAAGGCAGGACATATTGGCTGGCAAGCAGTTGGTCTTTCACCAATTCGTAAAAATTGGTCTGGGTTAGTGCCTGTACCTGGTGATGGGCGGTATGAGTGGGGAGGCTATTTACCCATAAATTTGCTACCGAGTAAATACGACCCAAGCGAAGGGTTTGTAGTAACGGCGAACAATAATTTAACACCTATAAAATTCCCTAATCGCAATGCAATTGGCTGGAAATGGTCAAATCCTGTGCGAGCAAATCGAATAGAGGAAGTGTTAAAATCTGGTAAAAAGCATAATTTACAAACCTTTGCATTGCTACAAAATGATTATGTTTCGCTTACAGCACGCACACTTGTTCCACTATTAAATCAAGTAAAAATGGAAGAAAATGCTTACACTATTCATAAAAATAAATTTAGTAATTGGAAATCTTATGAATTAAGTCTTGAATCTACCGAAGCAACTTTGTATGTGGCTTGGGAAAATCAATTGCAAAGAGCTGTGCATGCCTTAGCAGTTGCCGAAAATGCCAGAAAGTACATGAAAACGATTCCGACCAAGCGTTTGACTGATTGGTTGGTAACACCACCAACATTTTTTGGAAAAAATCCTTTGGCAAAGAGAGATTCAATCTTACTATATTGTTTCAAAAATGCCATTGATTCAATAAATATACGCCTTGGGAATGATGTGAGCAAATGGCAATATGGTCAAGCCAAAAACAAGTATATTACACTTACACATCCACTATCGGCTTGGGTAACCGATCCCATGTTGAAAACTAAAATCAATCTCGGCCCAATCCCAAGGGGGGGCTATGGCGAAACTGTCAATGCCACAAGCAACAATTTAAACCAATCGCATGGTGCATCATTTAAGATTTTGATTGATACTGAAAACTGGGACAGAACATTGGGCATCAATAACCCTGGGCAGTCGGGCGATCCACGTTCACCACATTACAATGATTTATTTATGCTTTGGGGGGCAGGAAGCTATTTTCCAGTATATTTTACTAAATCAAAAATTGTGCAAGTTGAGGAAAAGCATATAGTTTTAGTCGGAAAATGAAAAATTTTGAGAGAAGATTTGCTATATTCCGTGATCATCATAAATTTAGTGGCATAA
This sequence comes from Arcicella sp., assembly GCA_014376355.1. Lineage (GTDB taxonomy): Bacteria > Bacteroidota > Bacteroidia > Cytophagales > Spirosomataceae > Arcicella. Next base: position 8,078 of record JACMRQ010000071.1, read on the forward strand.
CAATTTATTTAATGCCCACTAAATATACTCAGCGTAGCGTAAGTTACTAAAAAATAGCAAGTTATATTTAATAACTTTCACACACCTTATTCTGTAATTTACTGATTGTCAGGCCACTAACTTTGAACAATACGGTTCAACTTTTTTCGGATTATACACATGATATCAAGTTATTGACCTCCAATAAGTTTTTTTAAAAACATATTTTACTCATTATTTGCTTTGAAATCTTGAAGACCGATTTATTTTCAAAGTTGACTGTATCTCTAAGGATTTATGAAAGATTGAAGAATATTTAATAAGTTATTTGGGGTAAAAGGTTTCGTTACAAAATCATTCATACCCACCTCCATTGCTTTAATTTTTTGTTCTGGCATAGCAGAAGCTGTGAGTGCAATAATGGGTGTTTTCTGATTCAAATTTTCTGTATTTCGAATTGTATTTGTAGCCTCGTATCCATCCATATTAGGCATTTGAATATCCATTAAAATTAGGTCAAATAATTGTTTTTGAGCCTCTTCAACAGCTTTACTCCCATCTATAACAATCGTATAGTTTATTTCCCATTTATTCAATAAACTACTAATATATTTTTGATTCATAAGGTTATCCTCAGCGACTAATATATGACATTTATTCAATGCTTTAGGGGCAATTTGAGTCGTATGGGTAGAGGATGAAACTGTATTTTCTGATTTCTTGTAAGGTAGATTAAATATAAAAGTTGTACCTACTCCTTCCTTACTTTTTACTGTAATATTGCCTCCTTGAATCTCAACTAATTGTTTAGTAATGGATAAGCCTAATCCCATACCTTTATGATCATAAGCATTTATTTGTTTAATTGTTGGGGAGACCGTATCCGTATCCCAGGTGGGTATGACATTGCCAGTATCTTTAATTTTAAATTCAATCCAGTGCAATTCATCAATTTGATTTTTTAATTTAACTGTAATATCAATGCACCCTTTTTTCGTAAATTTTTCAGCATTTCCTATTATATTTAATAAAATTTTGCTTAAGATTAGATTGTCTCCTATATAATTTCCCGAAATACTTTCATCAATCGTCAAGCTAATTTCAACGGGACGATTATCAATTTTAATTTGAAAAAGCCTATGAGTAGTTTTAAGAAGTGCTACTAGATCGAATGGATGATTGTGGACTTCAATTTTCCCTGATTCAATTTTCGCCATATCCAGTAAGTCAGAAACTAAACCGAGTAAAAAATTAGTCGATGTTTTAAGGATGTCTAAATACTCATGTTGTTGCGAAGAAAGGAAAGTGTCAAAAAGCAAATGAGTCATTCCTATGATAGCATTTAGAGGAGTTCTAATTTCGTGGCTCATATTCGCTAAAAATTGTTTTTCGGATTGGCGAGCATCCTCAGCAATTTGTTTAGCTCGCTCGAGTTCTTGAACCAGTAGCTTTCTTTCGTTGATGTCATAATGAATACCCATTGACCCCACAACTTCTCCATTTTCCCCTAAAATAGGAACACCACTTATAATGCTCCAAATTAAGCTTTTATCTTTCCGCTTGAGTTGTAGGTCGTAGGTCGATGAATTGCCCTTCAAACGTTCAATTTGTTGTTCACATGATATTTTTTCGAATTCCTCGGGTATAAATAAAAGTTTAGCATTTTTGCCCACTAATTCTTCTTCTGTATAACCTACCATTTTACAAAAACGGTCATAAGCACGTATAATTATCTGATTATTATCTACTTCTACAAGCCCCATCTCAACATTATTGAGGATTCCACGATATTTTTCTTCACTTTTTCGTATAAGTTCTTGTGAAGTATATTGCTCAGTAATATCAGTATATTCCCAAAAATGTCCCCGATACTGATTATCCAAGAAAATAGGAATAAAGTTTCTTAAAAGGATATGTCCATCTACCATTTCAAGTTTTTCATCAACAACGATTTGTTTTTCATCAAGTATTTTCACAGTTCTTAATACATAATTTTCAGGTTGCTTAAACAGATGTTTCCTTTCTCGAGCAACATCCGAAATATTCCTACCAATTAGGTTCTCTGGAACATCAGAAATATTAAAAATATCACAAAATAGTTTATTTACTAAAACAATTTTCATGTTTTCATCCTCAACTAAAACACCCTTTTGTAAATTAGTAATCAGAGATGCAAGACGAGATTTAGTAATACTTAGTAAATCTTCGGAAATTTTCCTATCTGATATATCACGAACTACAGCAACTAAATTGTCGTTTTCGAGAAGTCGAGAGGTTTGACCAATCCAAATGACATTTCCATTTCTTGCTTTAACAGGAAATTCATGATAATTAGTGGCAATCTTTTCTTCGATCATCTTTTTATAAGCAGTGACCAATACTTCTTTATATTCTGGCAAAACCAAATCCGTAAAATGTCGACCAATTATTTCTTCCTCAACATAACCTATGCGTTCCTTAACGGCAGTACTTACATAAGTAATTTTACCTTCTGGAGAAATTCTATACATAATATCCTGAATCGGTTCTAAAAAATTAGGATATTCCTTTTCTTTACTTTCTAACTTATTGGTTACATCTTTTAATTGGGTACTAAGATTTTCGTTCAGACTTAAAAGCCGTTGGTTAGAGTCATTTAATACTAATATTTTCTCCTCTAAGATTTTTAGAGATTGCTCGAGAGCTTTTTGATGTATCACAATTTGCGGATTAAGTAATTCAATTCTCTCCATACTCTTTATTTCTAACTTTAAGAAATGATTATTAGAAACAAAGATCTATAGGACACTTCACAGGATTAAACTATATTTTGTAGAGTGTTTCAAATAGTATGCCAAGTTTTGTTAAGCAATAAATTTTTCATTTTACTAACCTTTACCTTAGGTTCTTTTATAAAATTTCAATGCTTTAGATTCATTAA
>JACMRQ010000523.1 GCA_014376355.1 Arcicella sp.
GGCTTATCAATTGAAAGATTTTTATGATGAAACACATTTACTTTGCCCTATGATTGATGCCAGAAGGATGGAAGTCTATTGCCAAATTCTTGATAATCAGATGAATGTAATTTCAGAAACGGAAGCCAAAATTATTAATGACTCATCTTTTTCTAAAATATTGAACGAAAAGAAAATCGTATTTTTTGGCGATGGTGCCACAAAATGTCGAGCGGAAATTTCCCATAAAAATGCAGTTTTCTTGAATACTGAAATTCATCCTTCCGCTAAAACGGTTGGATTAGTGGCAACCAAATCTTATGAAAAATCGTTATTTGAAAACGTAGTGACTTTCGAGCCTTTTTATTTGAAAGATTTTGTGGGAACTCAACCTAAGAAAGTATAAAAATGGAAGAAGAATTAATTATCAATAAAGTAATCAACAGCGGACTTGTTACTTTTGACTTGGAAGATCTTTACGACCAAGGCGAAAGAATAGTTTACGACCTCAAAGATAATCTGTTTATGGGTATGATTTTGAAGGAAAAAGACTTCAGAGAATTTCTCAAAAATTATGATTGGAGTTCATACACAGGGAAAAATGTTGCCATTATCTGTTCAGAAGATGTTATTATTCCCACTTGGGCATATATGCTTTTAACCTTGAAATTACAGCCTTTTGCTAATACGATTGTTTTAGGAAATTTGGAGGAATTAGAAAATAAACTATTTTATGATGCTCTTGGGAAGGTCAATATAGCAGAGTATAGTGGGGCGAGAGTTGTGGTGAAAGGTTGTTCAAAAGTGCCTGTGCCTGCGGCGGCTTATGTGGAAATTACCCGAATTTTACAGCCCGTTGTACAGTCTCTAATGTTTGGAGAACCTTGTAGTACAGTTCCTTTGTATAAGAAAAAAGCATAATCCATTTTACACAAAAAAGCCGTCTCATTATACGTTGTTGGGACGGCTTTTTCAATTTATCCAATCGAAAGATACTTTATCAAATTCTGGATTTACACTCTCGTTTAGTTTGTGATTATTGACATTTTTACGATTCACATTTCTTTTATTCTGAAAATCTCTCCAACTATTTTGTTGAAAAATTGCTCGGTGTTGTTTCATGTTTTTGTGGCAAAATTACCACTAACATATTAACTTATTATGAGCAAAATATTATCAAATTATAAATAAAATTCAATTACTTTTAATTACCTTCCCAAACAATTTTCGCCCATTTTCCATCTCAATTGATAATACAAATACTCCATTTTGCAAAGCTGAAATGTCTAAATCAATACGATTTATTCCTTGATTTAAGTAGATAGTTTCTGTTCTTAAAACTTGTCCACTGAGACTTAAAAATCTAAAAATACTCGACTGGTCAACCGTAGAATAGATTTCTGCTTTAAATTTTCCGTTATTAGGATTTGGGTAAAGCCTTATTTCTTTATCGAAATCATTTTGATTAATGCACAAGTCTGATTCTTGACAAACTTGTTTTTCTTGGCAACTTAAAACGAACGTTTCAGATTCTGCCAAAGGAGTAATAGTATTTCCGTATCTGACCGTTAATCTTCTTGATTTTCCGTCTTTATACATCGCCCACGCACTGACAGGAATATCGAAACAAAAGGCTTTATAAAATAATTTTTCAGTTCCCATCGTATTGACTAAATCAAAACGATATCCTCGATTGGCTTGCGTTGAGCCTATTTTTTGTTTATCCAGATAAAAATCTATTGTAAGAATATCATCGTAATTATCAGCATTGAATGCCCAGCCTTTCACGGAACAACAATTGGCTTTTTCAACTAATCCACGGTAAGATAAAGATGCTACTGGTCCTTTTATTGGGTCAATTGGATTCGTTATTATTGGATTATTACCACAATCTGTACACTTTTCTCCAACGCCTTTCTGGGTAATGAAAATTGTTTTAGTGATACCTTCGCCCGTAACCGTAATTTTTCCCGTGCGAGTATCCTTTTCGGAAGATGCTAATACTTTTAAACGAAAATTTTTATTAAATGAACCCGTGTCAGTACTGACAGTCAGCCAATTGGCTGATTTATCTACTTTCCATCGTAAATTTGAACTTACCGAAACTTCATATTCTGCCCCTGTTGGAAAAACATTTGCCAATGAATCTGGCGAAATACCCAATCTAAATTTAACTCCACAAATCCCCGAACCGCTACCCGAACAACGCAACGTTTTTTCTGTCTCAGTTAAAGGTTCTAAAACTTTGTTTGTCCCGCCAAATCTTACGAAAATCTTATGCCGAAGACTACTTTTAAACCAAGCCGAATCAGGTAAAGTATATTTGAAAGAACGAAAATAGGCTTTTGAATCTTTGTAAGTTGCTACTAAATCTGGACGATTGCCAAGATTGGCTTGGGTCGTTCCAATTTTAATATCATCCACGTAAATATCCACAGTCAGGATACTTTCCAAGTTTTTACTATCCAAAGCCCAACCAATAATTTCTTGACAATCAACATTTTCCACTCCTCCACGATAAGATTCAGTTGCATTGGGTAAAGTTTGCAATTTCTGACAATCGCTGTTGTAAGTATCTTTAAAATTTGGGATTGAACCACAAGTTGAATAATCCGTAACGAGCTGATTATAACGAATATCAGTAGCATATTCTTCATTCAAGAACATCCGAACTGGTTTATTTCCATTGCCATCAAATACGTTTCGCCAGTTTTTATACAACTTACAGGTATTTGTAATATTGGTACGGTCTGCATTATTGCATCCATCGCTCGAGAGCATATCATCAACGCTATAAAGACCTGAACCACAGGTTTCAATGGGCTTCATAATCCCGTTTGCACCTTTTATGTATTTATTAACAACGTCAACGAGCATTTTTCTTTGAACGCCATCGTCCAAATTATAATTAAAAGCACTCATTAATTTTGCTCCGTGAGTGTAACATTCCTCAAATTGTTGTTGAGGAGCATAAGGTCCTTCGGCTTCGTTCATTATCCACTTTTCAGGCATATTAGTTCGGCAAATGTCCGTAACCATTCTATGATCGGTAAGCGGTGCATTATTTACTTTTATACCGTCTATTCCCTCACTAATATCTTTGAATCCAAAATTACCAATGCGAGTATCCAAAATAGAGCCATAATCATTTACTACTTTTATTCTGGCATCAATTCCTTTAACCGTCTTTAAAAAATTCATTGAAAAGTTCTTCAATAAATTATGTCTATACTGATACCAGTCTTGGGTATGTCTCCCATTTCCGATGAATAATCCATAATAAAATGAACCTGATGGAATGGTTGGTTCAATGGTATCAAAACTGTTAAAATCTTTTCCCCGACTTTCCCAAGCTAATTGAAATTTTTGAAAGTCATTTTTATATTTTTCTTTTAAGAACGTCCTAAAACCTTGAATTGCTGTAGGTGAATAATCAAAAATGGCACTAAAGCCTCCTTCAATACCTTTGGTAGTTTTATAAGGGAATCCAAATTCTTGTTCAGGCGTGGTCACTACGCTCATGTAAAGCAATTCATTATTATCTAATAAATATTTATAGCGATTTATAACTACACGAGCAAAATTTTGGGTTCGTTCTTGAAAAGGTTTTGAGGCAAAACTATAACTAAGAACATGTCCGCAATCATCGATTAAATCGCAACCATTATAGCCACTGGCTTGTTGCTGAAGTCTTTTATTTTTCCCTGAAACGTCATATCCAATCATTCTATCAGCATTTGAAAGTCCATCGCAGGAAGCAACTGTGTTGTCGTCGGGAGCTCCAATTACCTTTGTATTGCACCAAGTGTACATACACATACGAAGACAAACTTTCATTCCTTTGCTTCGAGCGGCTTGGATTTGCAAATCATATTGCTCCCAAGGATTGGCGGAACTTACTTTTAATTGATTAATAACGTCCCATCTAATGGTAATAATTACCGCATTCATGCCAATATCAGAAGCCTTTTGGATTTGTTCTAATTGATAATCCCTATAATTTACATTTACCAACGATAGAGCCATATATCGCTGATTGTCTTGGGCTTGGCAGAAAGCTGTCGAAAAAATAAGGGAAACTGTCGAGAATATGAGGAGGTATGTAAAGATTCTTTGCATAAACAAAAATAGGTTTTTATCTTCAAACGAAAATTTCAAAAAGAACTTATGAAATTTTCATTAGAAAATAAATAAAATAAGACTTTTTATTAAATTTATTCTTAAAGTATTATCAAAATACCTAACAAATTAAAACCAACAAAATTATTCCATGAAACAATTAATCTTAACAAGTATGCTGTGCTTGGGTTTATTACCAATTTTTGCACAAAAAAAATGGTCAGAAACGCAAGTAGAAGGCAACAATTTTATTAAAAA
>JACMRQ010000072.1 GCA_014376355.1 Arcicella sp.
GCTTCCTTCTCTGACCCAGGCGAGCGATTCTTTGATATTGCTAAAAACTTGGATATTTACGCTACACTTTTTAAGGAATTGAATCGCTATTATGTGGATGAAATTAATCCAAATAAGACGGTTAAGACTTCCATTGATGCAATGTTGAAATCGTTTGACCCTTATACCGTCTATTATGCCGAAGACGATATTGAGGATTATATGACCATGACAACGGGCAAATACAACGGTATCGGCATCGTGACGGGCAACCGCAACGGACGAATTATGGTAATGTTGATTGACGAAGGAACTCCTGCAGAAAAATCGGGTTTAAAAATTGGTGATGAAATCGTGAAAGTGGATGGTATTGATTTGAAATCAAAGAAAGGAATCGACCCAGGAAAATTGATAAAAGGACAAACGGGTACATCCGTAAAATTGAGCGTAAAACGCTATGGAACGGATAAATTGGAAGATATTTCCGTTGTTCGTGATGTGGTGAAAATGAAAAATGTACCTTACTATGGCATGATTAATGACGAAGTGGGCTACATTGATTTAAAGGATTTTACGGGTACTGCTTCCAAAGAAGTGCGTCAGGCTTTTACGGAATTGAAGGCAAAAGGCATGAAAAAATTGGTGCTTGACCTTCGTGAAAATCCAGGTGGATTGTTGAATATGGCGGTGGATATTTGTAATGTTTTCTTGCCGAAAGAATCAGAAATTGTTTCGACTAAAGGAAAAGTGCAAGAATGGAACAAAACTTATACGGGACTCAATCCTCCGATGGATACGGAAATGCCGATTAGCGTTTTGACTAACTCGAGAAGTGCTTCGGCGGCTGAAATTGTGTCAGGCGTAATTCAAGATTATGACCGTGGCGTGCTAATTGGGCAACGTACCTATGGAAAAGGTTTGGTTCAGGTTACTCGTGATTTGACGTATAATACCAAATTGAAAGTTACGACGGCAAAATACTACATTCCAAGTGGGCGTTGTATCCAAGCCATTGATTATGCTCATCGCAATCCAGATGGTAGCGTGGGGAAATTACCAGACTCATTAAAACGTCCTTTTAAGACCAAAAAAAGCGGAAGAACGGTGTATGATGGAGGAGGTATATTACCAGATATAGAAGTAGAAAAATTAACACCTGCGGCTGTAACCATGTCATTATCAAATAAATATATTTTGTTTGACTATGCCATCAAATATCATTTTGACCATCCAACAATTAAATCGGCTAAAGATTTTGAGTTGTCAGCAACTGAATATCAAGATTTTGTGAAATGGGCTGCGGTACAAGATTTTGATTACACCACCCAAGCTGAAAGAGATTTAAATGTTTTGGAAGCATCAGCAAAAAAGGAACGTTATTTTGATGTAGTTTCGGAACAATTGAAGGCACTCCGTTCAAAATTATCTCACAGTAAAGTGGAGGATATGATGAAATTTAAAGACGAAATCAAGATAGCTTTGGAACAGGAAATTATTGTGCATTATTATCTTCAAAAAGGCACACGTGAACAATCATTCGCTAAAGATCCTGAGATTCAGTCGGCATTGAAATTGTTTTCAGATATGAATCGTTATCAAGCAATTTTGAAAGGGGAGAAGTAGTTAGCAATTTTATCTGAACACAAAAAATAGCGACTAAGAAATTGGTTGCTATTTTTTGTTTGAAGGGTTTGGAGCTAATTTTGTGAAGAGCTGTGAACAACGAACTATAAGTTATGAGTTTCTAAAGCATCATTCAAACTCATAATCAATAACTTTAATCAAAATGTCCTTAATCCTTAGCATAGATACCTCCACAAAAGTTTGCTCCGTGGCCTTACATAGTGATGGTAAATTATTGGCTATCAGTGAACTATATACTGAAAAATCTCATTCTGGAATGCTCACAACACTTTGTGAAAATGTGGTGAGATATGCAGGTTTTTCCTTGAATGATTTGGATGCATTTGCTGTTGCAAAAGGTCCAGGTTCATACACGGGCTTACGTATAGGTGTATCGACTGCCAAAGGTTTTTGCTTTGCATTGGATAAACCTTTGATTGCCGTCAATACTCTCGAAGCAATGGCTTATCAATTGAAAGATTTTTATGATGAAACACATTTACTTTGCCCTATGATTGATGCCAGAAGGATGGAAGTCTATTGCCAAATTCTTGATAATCAGATGAATGTAATTTCAGAAACGGAAGCCAAAATTATTAATGA
>JACMRQ010000524.1 GCA_014376355.1 Arcicella sp.
CAAAGCGGATTAATTCAATTGCGGATGATGAAGCTGGTGTAATTCGTTATTCAGTTACGCCCCTTAATTTTGATGGAAAAATCACCTTCACTCCTTTTATTGATGGCGATATTAAAAATAAGGATGCCAATTACGATGAAAAATTTTGGGAAGAAGTACAAAAAGAAACTGCATTTGCGGAAGGATATATAGAATTAAAAACCAAGAAAACTGGCTTTCACGTTGTTACGGGGCAACACTTTGAGATTTTTCAAAATAAGAAATCCGTTGACTTTCAAAGTCTTCCCATCAAAGCGGAGAAATATGTAGCGAGTCAAGTAATTTTGAATGTTAATGTCAATGAAGAAACAGTTTTAATCAAATACGCTTGTAATCTGTCCTCTGAAAATCATAAGGTTGAAGATTTAATGAGTCATTCAAAAGCCTATTTAAAGAGAATTTCGGAAAAAGGTTTTGATAAAATGGTTGCGGAACAGGCTTCTTCATGGGCTTCCAAATGGGAAATGAACGACATTGTCATTGAAGGTGACATTGCCGCTCAACAAGGAATTCGTTTCAATATTTTCCAGATGAATCAAACTTATACGGGCGAGGATACTCGTTTGAATATTGGTCCAAAAGGTTTTACGGGTGAAAAATACGGGGGTTCAACTTATTGGGATACTGAGGCATATTGTATTCCTTTCTATTTGGCAACTGCCGACCAACAAGTTGCTCGTAACTTGTTGATTTACAGATGGAAACACTTAGGAAAAGCCATTGAAAATGCTGAGAAATTAGGATTCAAAGACGGTGCAGCCTTGTATCCAATGGTTACGATGAACGGCGAAGAATGTCATAATGAATGGGAAATTACCTTTGAGGAAATTCACCGAAATGGAGCCATTGCCTATGCCATTTATGATTACGTAAATTATACTGGAGATAAAAAATACTTAGCAGAATACGGTTTTGAAGTTCTTTTAGGGATTGCTCGTTTTTGGTCTCAGCGAGTAAACTGGTCGGAAAATAAACAACAATACGTAATGTTGGGCGTAACAGGGCCGAATGAATACGAAAATAATGTCAATAATAATTGGTACACCAATTACTTTGCCGTTTGGTGTTTGAAGTACGTTATAGAAGTTGCAACATCTATAAAAACTTCTGATTCAAATCGTTATAATGAACTATCTGCTTTTACTAACCTAAATGAGGTTGATGAATTTGCAAAATTTACGCACATCATTGAGAATATGTATTTTCCTGAAAATGCCGAGTTAGGTGTTTTCTTACAACAAGATGGTTTTTTAGATAAAGAACTTATCAAAGTCAATGATTTAGATGCTTCACAAAGACCAATCAATCAAAAATGGTCATGGGATAGAATTTTACGTTCATGTTTCATTAAACAAGCCGATGTTTTGCAAGGAATGTATTTCTTTGAAGATGATTTTGATATTAATGCTTTAAAAAGAAATTACGATTTCTATGAGCCTATGACGGTTCACGAATCCTCATTGAGTCCTTGTGTTCATTCAATTATTGCTGCAAAATTAGGTGATAAAGTTCATTCCTATGAATTCTACAAAAGAGCAGCTCGCTTGGATTTAGATGATTATAATAATGATACTGAAGATGGATGCCATATTACTTCAATGGCTGGAACATGGATGTCGCTCGTTAAAGGTTTTGGGGGAATGCGTGTACGTGACGGAAAGACATTTTTTGCTCCTTTTTTGCCAGATAATTGGACATCATTCTCATTTAAAGTACGCTTTAGAGGAAATTTATTGAATATTAAAACCACTACTGATAAAGTTATCATTGAAAATTTGTCAGGTAGTGATATTAGCATTTTCGTATATAATGAAGAGCAAATTTTGAAAGAAAAGTCGAGTATTGTAGTTGTGCAAAAAGATGTGGTTTTGGTCTAATTTGAAGGCTATACAATTATAAATTTATTTTGATAATTAAACTTCTCGAAAGTACTTATCAACGAAACTTCAACAACAAAAAAGCCCCGAATTGGGGCTTTTTTGTTGTTGAAAATACCTAAAAACTAATCTAAGTAGTTGCAAGTTCTTTTTGAATCATCTGAACATCTGGAATTGAAGTATCGTCCAAACCAATACGACCTCTTTCTTTTCTCACAATTCTTGAATAAAGACCTACTTCCTGACTAAACAAGAAAGTGAATAACAGCTTCACAAAAGAAGTGTGATATTTCAAATTATCGTAAAATTCTGGAGCGGCTGCTTTTAATTTTGGAAGATTATTCCAAGGCACTGACGGCATATCGTGGTGTTCGTTGTGATAACCAACGTTCATATTAATTCCGTTTAAACCTCCATAATAACTGTACGTTTCCTGATGTTTATCCAAGACCAAATAATGCTCTTGAATCCATCTTGCTCCAAGCGGATGCAAACCAACCGAGAACATGAAACTTGCACCCATATATCCCAAAGCTGACCATCCCATCGTGTAAACAATAATGGCATTGAAAGCAATCTGACCCACGATATTCATTACTACCCATTTGTCAATAATAGCTAATTCTAAGCAGCGAAGCGTTCTAATTGCTTGAAATACAGGAAAAAACAACAACCATAATGCTTTTCCAATAAAATAATTATTAATTAATTTAGCTTCCCAAGCATCAGGAAGATCAGCATCTAATTCATGAACTCCTTGAAAAGCATGGTGTTTTAGATGATAGTTTTTGAAAGAAATAGCGGTTGGAGCCAAGGAAGGAAAATTAGCAACAATTCCTGCATATACATTCCACGAAGGCTTCTTAAAGATTAAATTATGAGCAGCTTCGTGAATACAAATAAATAGCGTATGTACTGGAAAAGCCCCAATGAACCATGCCGCAACTAAAATAATGTACCACGCTTGATCTCTCACTAAATATGCCATTACAAGCTGAATTGCCACACAAGCAAGTATCCAAACAATTGTCATGGGGTTCTTAGCAATTAATTTCTTAACTTCTGGGTGAGCCTTTAAAATTTGTCTTGTCCGAACACGGTGCGGTTCGACACCCTCTACATGGGTAAAATCTTGTTGGTAAGCCATTGATATTTTGTTTATTATAATTTATAAGGATTCGTATCAATCTTTGAATAATCACACAAATATACTATGAACGAGGCGTTTTATCAATTTGTTTGGCAAATAGTGCAATTCTTGAAAAATAAATCTGCTAAACTAACGAATTTGTAACGATCAGTATTTTGTTGGCAAGCAAGAATATTGTAATGACTTGAACTTCAGAAATTTGTGTAAATAAATTAAATCTTGTATCAACTAAACCACTAAGAATTTTTAACGTCTTTAGCATTAATTAAGTACACTTTCTTTTTCAAAAATTTTTCAATCGTAGATACCCCCGTTCTTGTTCCACCAATGCCATATATTTTGAAAGCGCTTATTTCACCTTCGTGCAGAACACCATTCAAAGCGGCATGATTTACGGATACCGCTCCACACTTCATTAGTCGAGCAATACTCATTGCTTCTACCTCCTTCCCACTGAAAACTGCTCCACTCAGACCATATTGACTACTATTAACAAACTTTATAGCTTCATCTATATTTGTGTAAGCCATAACAGGTAAAATAGGTCCCAAAGTTTCATTGGTCATTATCTTCATATCATGGGTTACGTTGGTTAAAATTGTAGGACGAAAATAATATCCTCCGCCCAACTCCTCACATTTTATCGAACCAGCTTTTAAAATTGCTCCTTTCCTAAAAGCATCTTCTAATTGATCATTAATAATTGCAACTTGCTTTTCGGAAATAATTGGTCCAATCTGTCCAGAATCCATGTTTGGAAAAGCCAGCTTTAATTGATTAGCTTTGGCAACTAATCTGGATAAAAATTGGTGAAAAATATGTTTATGGACATAAATTCGTTCAATAGACCAACAGGATTGTCCTGCGTTGGTAACACTTCCCCATAAAATTGCTGAAGTAGCACGTTCAATATCAGCAGTTTCTGTAACGATTACAGCATTTTTTCCGCTTAATTCCAAGAAAACCGGAATAAAATTATCACATGCCGATTGATAGATTTTTTGTCCTGTTGATGTTGAACCTGCAAAACAAATAATATCTGTTAATTTACAAAGTTCTTCACCTGTTTCTTCTCCACCTTCTATAAAGTTCAAAACTCCCAATAAGTCAGGGACTTGGTTAATAGTTTTTTGAAGCACTTCAATAAATCTTGGGGCAATTTCTGAGGGTTTTACTACAACAGCAGATCCAGCCAAAAGTGCTGGAATTGTATCAATTAAGGAAAGAAATAAAGGAAAATTCCATGGACTTATCACACCCACAAGGGAATAGGGTTCGTATTCTTGCTCAATTTCTAAAAAAGGTATAAATGATGGTTTTCTTTCAGTTTTTAAAAAGAAATGTCTCGAAATATTTGACCATCTGTCAATGGAAGAAAAAACGAAATCTACTTCCAAAATCGTTTCCAATTTACGCCCTGTATCCATACACAGAGCATCAATTAAATCATCTTTAAATTCTTCAATAACTACTTTCCAAGCCTGTAATGCTTGAATTCTGAAATTAATACCTGATTTCGCCCATAAAATTTGAGCTTCACGCATTAAGTCGGTTTTACCTTTCAATTCTTTAGCTGAAGGTGGAAATATCTCATAATAGAATTGTCCTGTTCTTGGATTTTTTATTTTCATTTTGTTAAGCTATGATTCATAAGATACATTGCAAAATTTTATTTTACTAAAAACTTCTCACTCCATAATTTTAATTAACTCAAAGCTCACCTATACAAAGTATACTATTGCTGCCTTTCGCTTTAATAGAAAGGTCTTTATCCGTCTTAAAATGATAGTTTATTGGAAAATTTATGCTGAACTAGGATATAATTGAAGACAATTATTGAGTAGAATTTTATTAAATAGAATAATATTATAAATTGTGAGTCTCGTAGTTTTACTAATTGACTTATTAAAGATTCCTCTTACAAACACCTATTTCAACAAAAATACGTATTTCTCTCCTAAACAATGAATGACTTGTGCGATTTAATTGATTGTATTTACTATTTTAGCTTTTATTTTTAATAAATCCACTAAAAACGATACTGCAAGTTTATTCTTGCTAATATAAAATGAAAAACTCGAAAGATTTCGACAAAAAAGAAGCTATATTTCAAGCGATGTTAGAATTAATTTCCAAACATGGTTTTCACAGTTCTCCGATGTCGGAGGTCGCTAAACAAGCCAATGTGGCAGCGGGCACAATATATCACTATTTTAAAAGCAAAGACGAATTAATATGTGCTTTATACACAAGATTGAGAGAGAAATTTGTTGAGCGTTTATTCAAAACGGATGATTCAACTAAGCCATTTAAAGATCGGTTCCGTATTTTTTATTTACAAATGATTCAAGAAGCCATCAAAAATCCAAAGGAGTTCTATTTTTTAGAGCAGTTTTTAAACTCTCCTTTCATCACTTATATTCCGAAAGCAAATTTGCAGGTTATCGAACAGCCAATTTATGATTTTTTACGAAAAGCTATTTTCACTCAGGTTTTAAGAGATATACCACCTAAAATATTAGTTGCTTTCGTGATGGGTAGCGGTACTTCCATTATCAAATTGCAACTCTCAGGAGAATTCCAAATGACTTCTTCTGATATAGAATTAGCTTTTTTCACTTGCTGGGATGGCATCAAGAAAAGTTAGATTATAACGGCTAAACTATTTATGATTTTTGTTAAAAAACTTAAATGCAAAATATAAGGCAATTAAAAGCAAAATAAAGAATCCGATAGAAAACAATTGCTCTACGAGAGGGGATAATTGTGGTTGTGTTTGAAGAAATATCATTTTTTTGTTTTTTATGTAACCTAATTTTAATTCTATAAATTCAACTAATAAATTTTGGCGTTTCTAAAACAAATTAACTAATCTTAGTTTATAAGTCAAAGAAAAATGACATATTTTTGAATATAACTCAGAAATTTGTGCTTGAGAAAGCTTTTAAAATTCATAAGTGCATTAGGTTAGGATAAATTTTCTTAGGTTTGTGTGCTTTAGCGTAAAGATGTGTCGGGATAATAAATAAAAAAATGCAAAAACAAATTAAAATTGGTGTAATCAACGTTTCTGATCGTGCAAGTGCTGGCATTTATGAGGATATTCCTGGAAAAGCTGTGGTTGAAACCTTAAAAGAATATTTGCTCTCCGAATTTGAGACGGTTTACAGAGTAATTCCTGATGAACAAGATTTGATTTCTCAATCTTTAATCGAAATGGCAGACATTCATAATTGTTGTTTAATCGTGACAACTGGCGGAACAGGTCCTGCAAAACGTGATGTTACTCCTGAAGCAACAGAAGCAATTTGCGAAAAAATGATGCCTGGGTTTGGAGAATTAATGCGGCAGGAAAGCTTAAAATATGTGCCAACGGCAATCCTTTCGAGACAAACAGCAGGAATTAGAGGACGTTCATTAATAATAAATCTGCCTGGAAAGCCCAAAGCCATTCGACAATGTTTAGATGCGGTTTTTCCAGCCGTACCATATTGCATCGACTTAATAGAAGGAGCCTACTTGGTTTGTAATCAGGAAATCATGAAGGAATTTCGGCCCAAAAATTAAAGTAGGAATTATCGCAATCTATCTAATTCGTTTGTTAAATCATCCACAATATTTTTTATTCTTTCCAAAGATATGTGGGGTTCAGGAAGTTGCTGACTAATAAAAGAATTTACTTCCCAGATTTCAACTACATCTTTGATTGGCATCTCAAAACTTGATATCGTTGGATTATCAGAACTCAATAATAATGCACCTTTTATTTTTACTTGATTATAAACCCTTCGGTAAATTATACCTTGTTGAGCCGTTACCAAAATATAAAACTTCCCATCTTGCACATCCATCCAATCTGAAATTCCGTTACCCACTACAATCGAATTTTTCATCGGAAAATCATTTCCCATATCAAAAGCTCTACTTTTTTCGGAGGTAATGAATGGTAATGAAATAGTTGGTAATAATCGTAAGTAGTCAACCTTTTGGCAATTTGCTAAATATTCTTTGACTGCGGTATTTTTAATGTAAGGCGTTAATTTAGCAACACTTTTTGTTGAGTTATCAACATCATTTTTAGGCAAATTACTAACCGTATGTAGATGATTATCAACGAATTGTTGAAAAGATGTTTCGTTTTCAGTTAAAAAATTTCGTTGTGAAACCTGTCTTTGAGGAATAATCACTGCTTCTTCTTTTTCTTGAAAAAATTCTTCCACAATTTTAGCAACTGGTTGAGGCTCGGAAGGATTAATGAATGGTCGTGAATCTGGTAAATAATGTGACGATTGTAAATTACTTTTGGGGATAGCTTGTTCAATAATTCCTGTTGTACTTTGCAACAAACTGATACCTGGTGTTTCCCGAATTTTACGAATATCCGTTTTAATGAGTGAATCTACCGATGTACCAAAAACTTGTGCAATTGTTTTAAGGTTTTCAAGGTTTGGATTAGCCCTTGCCTCTTCATAAGCACCTAATAATGAGCGCTTTATACCTATACGACGAGCAAATTGTTCTTGTGTCAAACCATTCAAACGGCGGAGGTATTTGATGTTATTGCTGACGATTGACATAGTACATTGTTTTTAATCTAAGGCTATTTTGAAAGGCTTGATACCTCTCAAAACTTCTTAGCAAGAATTATGAAATTGCTAATAAAAAGCGGTTAATTACTAATCATATCGTAAAATAGCTGTAAAATATTGAAAAAGCTAATTTATACGTGTTTTCTTGTATTTTTACAGTATCCAAAATAAACAAAACGACAAGCATATATTATGGAAAAGATAATTATTGACAATCAACTTGAAGCGGAAATATTGAAGGTTTTTAAGACTCAAAGAGCAAATACTCAGAATCTTGCTAATACCAATTCAACGGAACGAAAGGCTAAACTTCAAAAGATTCTTAATTGGACGCTTTCGCATGAAGTAGAAATTGGTCAAGCACTTTATGCCGATTTTAAAAAAAATCCTGCGGAAACAAATTTGGGTGAGATTTTTGGCGTTGTTGGTGAGATAAAACATCTAATAAAACACCTAAATTCTTGGATGAAACCGCAGTCTGTTCCAACACCATTGACTATGATTGGTACGTCTGCCCATGTAAGATTTGAGCCAAAAGGTGTTTGCTTAGTGATTTCTCCTTGGAATTATCCTTTTAATCTTTCGATAAAACCGCTCGTACAGGCAATTGCCGCAGGAAATACCGTAATCTTGAAGCCTTCGGAAATGACGTCACATACTTCGTCATTACTAAAAAAAATGCTGACAGAATTGTTCGAGGCTAATGAAGTTGCCGTATTTGAAGGTGATGCTACGGTTTCACAATTATTACTAAATCAACCTTTTAACCATATTTTCTTCACGGGAAGTCCAAACGTAGGCAAAATAGTGATGTCGGAGGCAGCTAAAAATTTGTCTTCCGTAACGCTTGAATTAGGCGGAAAATCTCCTTGTATCATTGATGAAACTGCTAATATTAAAAAAAGTGCTGAAAAAATTGCTTGGGGAAAATTTATTAATAACGGACAGACCTGCATCGCTCCCGATTATGCCTTGGTACATAAAAGTGTCGAGAATGAATTCATTACAGAAGTGAACAGAGCGATAAAAGTGATGTATGGCGATAATCCAAAAGCTTCGAATGACTATTGCCGAATAGTTAATAATCGTCATTTTAATCGTTTAAATGGACTTTTACAAGAAGCTATTAGCAAAGGGGCAAATATTTCAGGGGGTGGAGAAACAGATGGTTTAGAAAATTATGTTGCTCCTACCCTACTAACCAAAGTAAATGATTCAATGAGAATCATGAATGAAGAAATTTTTGGCCCCATTCTTCCGATTGTAAGCTATTCAACCAATGAAGAGGCAATTACTTACATCAAAAATCGAGAAAAACCGTTGGCAATTTACATTAATTCTAGAAAAGAATCGAATATCAAGTATTTTATGGATAATTCTTCAGCGGGTGGAACGGTTATTAATGATTGTGTGATTCATTACGGACACACCGAAATCCCCTTTGGAGGCATAAATAATTCAGGAATCGGAAAATCAGGGGGCATTTGGGGATTTACAGAATTCTCAAATCAACGAGCGGTATTGAGACAAAAATTTGGAACTTTCAAAATGATTTATCC
>JACMRQ010000073.1 GCA_014376355.1 Arcicella sp.
TGTTGTAAAATTACGGATTTTAGTAACCTTGACTTACCTTTGCACCATGAATTATTTATCAGCAGAGAACATCTCTAAGAATTATAGCGAACGTTGGTTATTTCGAGGTATCAATTTTGGTATCCTTAAAGGCGATAAGGTGGCCTTGGTCGGACAAAATGGTACGGGCAAAACTACTTTGATGAACATTTTAGCAGGTATTATTCCTGCTGATGAAGGAGTGGTTTCTATCCGCAAAGGAATTTCAGTGGGTTATCTTTTTCAAAGTCCTTCTTTTGATGAGAGTTTATCGGTAATGGATACGCTTTTCACAGGTGAATCACCTGCTAATCAGGCAATTAAACTTTATGAAAAGTCTCAATTGCATCCTGAAGACATGGATTTATTGTCGAACGCCCTCGAATTGATGGACAAATATCAGGCTTGGGATTACGAAAGTCGGGTAAAACAAATTCTGGGAAAGTTAGGTATTCACGACATCGAACGCAAGGTTTCTGAACTTTCGGGTGGGCAACGTAAACGAGTAGCGATGGCGAAAGTTTTGATTGAAGAACCCGATTTTATGATTTTTGATGAGCCTACCAATCATCTTGATTTAGAAACCATTGAATGGCTTGAACAAACACTTTCTGCCCAAAACATTACCGTGCTTTTAGTAACGCACGATAGATACTTTTTGGATAGAGTTTGTAATAATATTGTCGAATTAGAGAACGGAAATATCCATACTTACAAAGGAAATTATGGGTACTTTTTGGAGAAAAAAGCGGAGCGTGAAGCCTCCGAAGCTGCCAGTATCGACAAAGCAAAAAATACGCTCCGTACTGAATTGGAATGGATGCGGAGACAACCAAAAGCTCGTGGAACGAAGGCACAGTATCGTGTAGATGCTTTTTACGATTTAAAGGATAAAGCTTCTCAGACAAAAGATGAATCGAAAGTATTGTTAAATGTGAAGATGAGTCGTCAGGGAAGTAAGATTTTGGAGATTGATGATTTGAGTAAATCTTTTGGGAATCAGAAAATTGTAGATCATTTTTCTTATGTATTTCAACGAGGTGACCGTATCGGAATTATTGGTAAAAATGGTATCGGAAAGTCCACATTTTTGAACATGATTACCCAGAATTTGAAACCAGATTCGGGTAAAATTACTTCGGGAGAAACCGTTGTTTATGGATATTACACACAAGGCGATTTGGAGTTTAATCTAACCGACCGAGTGATTGATGTTATCAAAGAAATTGCTGAAGTTGTAACCGTTGGAACGGGTGAAACTATCTCGGCAAGTGCATTTTTGACACACTTCAAATTTGACCCAAAAGTGCAATACGGCATGGTTGAAAAGTTATCAGGGGGAGAAAAAAGACGTTTACAGTTAATGAAAGTCCTAATTCAAAATCCTAACTTTTTGATTCTCGATGAACCTACCAATGATCTTGATATTCAGACACTTAATATCTTAGAAGACTTTTTGATGGCGTTTGGTGGTTGTATTATTTTAGTATCCCATGACCGTTATTTTATGGATAAATTAGTAGAACACCTTTTTGTTTTTGAAGGCGACGGAGTCATTCGTGATTTCCCAGGAAATTATACTGATTATCGTGAATGGGCAGATTCGCCAGAGGCATTGGAAAATAATAAACAAAATGACGAAGAAAGTAGAAAATCAGGAGGAAATAGTCTTTCAACTACTGTAGAAAAGCCGCAGACTGTTAAAAAGAAATTATCTTTTAAAGAGCAAAAACAATACGATGATTTAGGCAAAGATATTGAGCAATTAGAAGCTAAAAAAGAAGCATTGACCGAACAATTAAACGCAGGAGGTTCGTATGAAGATTTAGCAAATTGGTCGAAAGAAATTGAAAAACTCACCAATGATTTAGACGAAAAAGAATTGCGTTGGTTAGAAATTTCTGAAAA
>JACMRQ010000074.1 GCA_014376355.1 Arcicella sp.
CTGGGTCCTTTATTACTACCCGCTGACCCTGCGGCGTTGTAATTAACAGCAGATGGACGAGAATTAAAGTATTTGTCCTGTGTAAATGACTGCCCAATATTGCTGTAATAAGTCTTGCCATTTTGAGTAATAATTTGACCTTTACCATTATTTGGGGTAAATTTTGCGATGCCTAAGATAGCGACTGTGTAAATTCCAGAGAAGAATAAAGCACAGAATAATGTTAATCTTATGGCTGGAAATATATTGGTTTTCATGATTTTGAATTTTGTGTTTGTAGGGGCGTATGCAATACGTCCCTACAAATAAGATTAAATAAATACCGACACTAAAATATCAATTAATTTTATACCGATAAAAGGTACAATAACGCCTCCCAAACCGTAAATCAATAAATTTCTGCGGAGTAAAGCACTTGCTCCAATCGGTTTATATTCTACGCCACGCAACGCCAATGGAATCAAAAATGGAATGATGATGGCATTAAAAATTACTGCTGACAAAATTGCACTTTCTGGACTATGTAAATTCATGATATTCAAGCCTTGTAACGAAGGAATTGCCACGATAAATAGAGCTGGAATGATAGCAAAATATTTAGCAACGTCATTGGCAATTGAGAAAGTTGTAAGCGTACCACGAGTCATTAATAATTGCTTTCCAATTTCCACAATCTCAATTAATTTAGTGGGGTCATTGTCTAAATCCACCATGTTTCCTGCCTCTTTTGCCGCTTGCGTTCCACTATTCATTGCCACGCCAACATCGGCTTGTGCTAAAGCAGGGGCATCATTTGTACCGTCGCCCATCATCGCTACTAATCTGCCTTCTTGCTGTTCCTTCTTGATATAATTCATTTTATCTTCAGGTTTTGCTTCCGCAATAAAATCATCAACTCCTGCTTTTTCGGCAATAAATTTAGCTGTCAAAGGATTATCTCCCGTTACCATTACGGTCTTAATTCCCATTTTTCTCAAACGTTCAAAACGTTCTTGAATGCCTGGTTTAATAATATCTTGTAGTTCAATTACGCCTAAAATTTGTTCATTTTCACAGACGACCAAAGGCGTTCCACCGTTGCTCGAAATCATAGTAACTTTTCCTTGAGTTTCAGTTGGATAATTATTTCCTGCATTTAGTGCCAAATTTTTAATTGCATCCGAAGCACCTTTTCTGATTCTAATATTTCCAAAGTTAATACCTGAACTTCTGGTTTCTGCCGTGAATTTTATGAAGGTTGGATTGTCAACTTTCAAACTGTCAGGCTTAATTCCTGATAATTCAATAATCGATTTTCCTTCGGGTGTTTCGTCGGACATTGAACTCAAAACGGCACAATTGATAAAGTGTTTTTCATCTACGCCATTGGCAGGATAAAAATTGGTTGCTTTTCTATTTCCGATGGTAATTGTTCCTGTTTTATCCAATAATAAAACGTCAATATCACCCGCTGTTTCCACGGCTTTTCCACTTTTTGTGATAACATTTGCCCGCAAGGCTCTGTCCATTCCTGCAATACCAATAGCAGATAATAAACCACCAATAGTTGTTGGAATTAAACACACAAATAACGAAATAAAAGCGGCAATGGTAATAGGTGTATGAGCATAATCAGCGAACGGTTTCAGGGTTACTGTTACGATGATAAAAACCAAAGTAAACCCAGCTAAAAGTATCGTAAGAGCAATTTCATTGGGAGTTTTCTGCCGACTTGCTCCTTCTACCAAAGCAATCATTTTGTCTAAGAAACTCTCGCCTGGTTCTGTAGTAACGATAACTTTTATTTTGTCGGATAAAACTTTCGTCCCGCCCGTAACTGAACTTTTATCACCGCCCGATTCTCTAATTACTGGGGCAGATTCACCCGTAATTGCACTTTCATCAATAGTGGCTAAACCTTCTATAATTTCACCATCCGTAGGAATTGTATCACCCGTTTCGCACAAGAAAACATCTCCCTTTTTGAGTTGTGAAGATGGCACAATTTTTATTTCGTTAAGATATATATCACCCAACGTTACCACTAATTTTGCTGGCGTTTCTTCACGAGTTTTTCTTAAACTATTCGCCTGTGCTTTGCCCCGTGCTTCTGCGATTGCCTCGGCAAAATTGGCAAAAAGTAGCGTTAAGAATAGTACTAAAAATACGATAAAGTTATAAGTAAAACTGCCTTGTGTGGTCTCACCCGATAATATCCACAAGCATACGCCTAACATAACTGCTGTTCCAATTTCAACCGTAAACATGACGGGATTACGAAACATTATGTAAGGATTGAGTTTGACAAAAGACTGTCCAAAAGCCTCTTTGAGTAACTCTTTTTGAAATAATGATGTATTTTGAGCTTTCATTTTCTTTATTTTTTATTTGTGAGCGAGCATTATTTATCTGAATTTGGATTCGTCAGATTAATGGATTTGTGGATTCTGCGTAGCATTTAATTCTAAAATCCACAAATCCAATGAATCCCAATTCAGACAATTTTTAATGGCTCGTTCAGCCTTATTTCATTGAAAAATATTCTGCAATTGGTCCCAATGTGAGGGCAGGGAAAAATGCCAGAGCCGCCACCAGAGCAATTACTGCAAAAATCATCAAACCAAAAGTTGAAGTATCTGTTTTGAGCGTTCCTGCACTTTCGGGGATAAACTTTTTTCTCGCTAAAATGCCCGCTATAGCTACTGGACCTATAATTGGAAGGTATCGACCCATCAACATTACTATGCCAGTAGAAATATTCCAGAAGTGAGTATTATCGCCTAAACCTTCAAAACCACTACCATTATTAGCACTTGAAGAGGTAAATTGATACAACATTTCACTAAACCCATGATTGCCTGGATTGGCTAACCAACCCGCATATTCAGTTGGATTATTAGTAAAAATATAACTTGATAAAGAGGTTGAAACAAGAATTAGGAAAGGGTGAAGTAAGGCAATAATCATGGCAATTTTCATTTCTTTAGCTTCCACTTTTTTACCAAGAAATTCGGGGGTTCGTCCAACCATCAAACTACTGATAAATACTGCCAAAATCATAAAAATATAGAAGTTCAAAAAGCCAACGCCCACACCACCGTAAAAACTATTAATCATCATGCCCAACATCGCAAACATTCCTGAAAGTGGTGTTAAACTATCGTGCATGGCATTAACTGATCCATTACTTGTACAGGTCGTGTTAATTGCCCAATAGGCCGAAGCCGCTGAACCAAATCTTACTTCTTTTCCTTCCATGCTACCCATATTTTGAGTAATCCCCATTTTCTCAATGGCATGGTTTCCATTTATTTCGCTAATGACGGTGGGAACTAATAAGAGTAAAAAACCGAGGGTCATTACACCAAAAATGATGTAAGCTAATTTCTTTCTTTTCAAAATATATCCCAAAGCAAAAATCATGGCAATTGGAATTAGCATGATAGAAATTGTTTCTACCATATTAGTGGCATAGCTTGGATTTTCAAAAGGGTGAGCCGAGTTTGCACCAAAAAAACCGCCTCCATTTGTTCCCAATTGCTTTATAGCCAAGAAACCAGCAACGGGTCCACGGCTGACTTGTACCGAATCACCCTGCATGGAAATCATCGTGTCTTTGCCTTCCATCGTCATTGGTACGCCATTAAATACATAAAAAATAGCAGTAACAAAAGCCAACGGCAACAAAATACGAGTGCAACTTCTCACGAAAAAGCGGTAGAAATTACCCAACGTTTCCGAGGTTTTTTCTTTCATCGCCATAAAAACTACTGCCGCAATGGCAATTCCACAACCTGCACTGATGAACTGCCAAAGCATTAAAACTAATTGCCCTAAGTAAGACATTCCACTTTCGCCAGAATAATCCTGAAGGTTTGTATTGGTTATGAAACTGACAGAAGTATTAAAGGCCAAGTCACCCGTCATGGATGGATTGCCGTCAGGATTTAGTGGTAACCAACTCATATTAGTCAGCACAAACATACATATCAGAAACCACAAGCCGTTGATGGTTAAAAGAGCCATTAAATGCTGTTTCCAAGTCATTTGTTGCTGAGAATCAATACCACCGATTTTGTAAAAAGCATTATCGAGCGGATTGAAAATTGAATCGAGCCAAGTATTTTCATCATTGAAAATCTTGCCGATGTAACGACCTAAAGGTATGGCTAATGCAACGACTAACACATACATAAAAATAATACCTAATATTTCAGTATTCATACGATTAAAATTTTTCTGGTTTGAGCAGTACGTAGCACATATAGCCGAAAACTGCAATGGCGATGATGAATAAAATTGTCATGGTTTTATATTTTTTCGAAGTCGTTAATTGATTTAAAAAACAGGGCGTAAAAAGCGATTCCTGCAAGCGTTAAAATGAGAGTCATCATGATTTTTAATTGTTAATTAGTTATGCTAATTCATTTACCATTATCGTTCCAAAATTAAAGATGGTCGTTTAACTAATTGATATAGAAGTATCTATAATTATTTTGAAAAAAATGACATAAAAAAACCCTATCGTTTTGATAGGGTTGGGCTATTATTTTGATAGGATAATTGGCACACGGATTTTACGGATTAGACACGGATTGAATATTTTTTTAATGAAAGATATATTTACCTTGATAAAATAATTTGTCAATTCAAGAAAAATTAGAAATTTTAAATCCGTGTCCAATCCGTTCAATCCGTGTACCATGATTGCTATATTTTATACTCTTCCAATTTCCGATAAAGCGTTGTTAAAGCAATATTCAATAACTTTGCAGTTTCGGTTTTATTACCATTTGTATAATTCAACACCTTATGAATATGGATTTTCTCAGCAATACTTAAATCAAAAGTTGATGAATGTTTCTTCTGATTTGAAGAAGTATTTTTGTCAATAAATTGCTGTAAATCAAGTGGTAAGCTATCCACATTTAATGCTTCATTATCTGTTAAAATAACACTTCGCTCAATCACATTTTTCAATTCTCGGATATTTCCTTTCCACGAATGTTGTTTAAGAGCTTCGATAAAATCATCTGAAATATGCACGATTTTATGATTTGTTTTTAAAGCAAATGAATTGATAAAACATTTTGCTAAAAGCTCAATATCGATTACTCGTTCACGCAAAGGAGGCAGTTTTATTTGGAAAATAGCAATTCTGTAAAATAAATCTTCTCGAAAATTTCCCTGCTGAATTTCCTTTTCCAATTCTCGATTTGTAGCCGTAATAATTCTTACATTTACCTTCGTAGGTTTATTTTCGCCAACTTTTATAAACTCGCCCGTTTCCAGAACTCGTAATAGTTTTGCTTGTAATTCAATTGCCATTTCTCCAATTTCATCCAAGAAAATAGTACCATTATGAGCCTCTTCAAACAGTCCTTTTTGATCTTTGGTTGCCCCTGTGAATGCCCCAGCTTTATGACCGAACATTTCACTTTCCAATAAATCTTTACTGAAAGCAGAGCAATTAATCGCCACAAAATTCTGTTTATTTCGGTTACTTTCTTGATGAATGGCTTGGGCAAAAACTTCTTTTCCAGTACCCGTTTCGCCAGTGAGGAGAACGGTAGTGTCGGTTTTAGCAACTTTTCGAGCTAAATCAATAGTTTGTAATAATATCTTTGATTTTCCGATGATATTTTCAAAGGAATGTCGGTCATTAAGGCGTTTTTCTAACTGAACAACTCGCTTTGCCAAATCCACTTTT
Organism: Arcicella sp.; assembly: GCA_014376355.1. GTDB lineage: Bacteria > Bacteroidota > Bacteroidia > Cytophagales > Spirosomataceae > Arcicella. The sequence goes on from JACMRQ010000074.1 coordinate 5,690, forward strand.
TCGACGGCACGGTGGAGTAGGGGTAGTATTTTGTTATTATCATCGCCTTTGGTAATATAGTCGAAAGCACCATTTTTAATCGCCTGCACACCATCTGGAATATTTCCATAGGCCGTTAAAAGAATAATTTCAACGAGTGGAAATTTATCTTTTATTTTTTTAGTAAGTTCAACGCCATTGCCATCAGGAAGTTTTACATCACAAAGTATCACGTCAAAATCCTCACGTTCCAATTTATTTAAGCCCGTTTTGCAATCACCTGCTTGTTGTACATCAAAACCTTCCAAGCCAATAATTCTTGATAAAAGGGTTCTAATTTTTTCTTCGTCGTCTATGATTAATATTTTTTTCAATTTGAATTGAATTGGAGCTAATTATGAAGTAAAAATTTAGGTGTCTGACTATCGTCTGACCAATATAATACTGGTCAGACGATAGCCAGACACCTAAAACAATGGAATTATTTTTACTAAAAGAACAATATTTATCCTACAAACTTTTCACCATAACCCCCATATTCGCAAAAATAAAGGCGTATAAATCGGCCGTTAATTCAATATTTTTCTTAGTATTACTCGACCCATGACCAGAATTTACGTCAATACGAATCAACAATGGATTCTTACTTTTCCCTGCTTTTTCTTGTAAAGTTGCGGCATATTTGAATGAATGAGCAGGTACAACACGGTCATCATGGTCGGCAGTTGTAATCATCACGGCAGGATATTCCACGCCTTCTTTGATATTGTGAAGGGGAGAATAATTATAAAGATTTTTGAAATCTGTTGCATCATCCGAATTACCATATTCTGGTGACCAGTTCCAACCAATGGTAAATTTGTGGTAACGCAACATATCCATAACTCCCACTTGCGGAATGGCAACTTTGCACAAATCTGGACGCTGATTAATAACTGCACCCACCAAGAGTCC
>JACMRQ010000075.1 GCA_014376355.1 Arcicella sp.
GGTTTTTTGTGGTAAAAGGCGGGCTCGAACCGCCGACACACGGATTTTCAGTCCGATGCTCTACCAACTGAGCTATTTCACCATTTACTTTTTGGTACTTCCCAATGTGTCATTTGGGACTGCAAAGGTAGGAATTTTTTTTTCTTTCGCCAAACCTACTCTGAAAAAAAATAAAAAAAATATAAATAGTATGCTTGCATAACATTTTTCAAATAACAATCTTTGTATCGTTTAGTTTTATCTGTAAATTGTGAATAAATCAATGTTTAGTTTCTGATATTCGATGTAAGTAAACCTAATATCTAAAACTGACATCGAAAATAGAATACCGAAAATAAAATATCAAACATCAAAAATATGTATATTATTCAACAAATTCTTTTCGTATTGGCGCTGGGTGGGGCTGGTTTCTTAATTGCTAAACGTGTTGGGATCATTAAAAAGACGATTCAATTAGGACGACCTGAAGACCGTTTTGATAATCCTGCCCAACGTTGGGCAACGATGTTGAGAATTGCTTTCGGGCAAAAAAAGATGTTCGACCGTCCTGTAGTGGGCATTATGCACTTTGTTATTTATGCAGGATTCATTCTAATTAACGTTGAGGTTCTCGAAATCATTTTGGACGGTATCTTAGGAACTCACCGACTTTTCGCTCCTTTCTTGGGTGATTTTTATGCTTACCTAATTAATTTCTTTGAATTTCTGGCATTTGGCGTTTTGGTGGTCTGCGTAATGTTCTTGATTCGTAGAAATATTACCAAAGTCGAAAGATTACAACCCGCTCGCCATCGTGAATTAAACGGTTTTCCAGTAATTGATGCCAACAGAATTCTTTGGGCAGAAATTATTTTAATGACTGCTTTATTAACCATGAATGCTGCTGATAGCGTTCTGCAAGACCGTGGCAATGAACATTATCATCAAGTTGGTACATTTGCTTTCTCAGGATTCTTGAAGCCCTTGTTTGCTTCTTTTTCAGATACAGCTTTGGTTGCCTATGAGCGAATTGCTTGGTGGCTACATATTTTGGGTATTTTGGCGTTTGGTTTGTATGTTACTTATTCAAAACATCTTCATATTTTCTTGGCTTTCCCGAATACGTATTTCTCAAATCTTGAACCGAAAGGAGAAATGCCTAATATGCCTGATGTGACAAAAGAAGTTCAAATTATGTTGGGATTGGCTCAACCTGATGCTAATTCGTCAGCAGAAATTGCTCGTTTTGGAGCAAAAGATGTGAAAGATCTGACTTGGAAAAATCTTATGGATTCCTATTCGTGTACGGAATGTGGACGTTGTACGGCTGCCTGTCCTGCAAATATGACGGGTAAATTATTATCACCCAGAAAAATCATGATGGACACTCGTGACCGTTTAGAAATTGTGGGGGCAAACATGGCTGCCAATGGAGGAATTTTTGTGGATGACGGAAAATCTCTTTATGGTGACCATATTTTGGCGGAGGAATTACGTGCTTGTACAACTTGTAACGCCTGCGTTCAAGAATGTCCAATTAATATTTCACCTTTAGATATTATTTTACAAATGCGTCGCTATCAAATTATGGAAGAATCCGATGCTCCAGCCTCTTGGAATGCGATGTTCTCTAATTTGGAAAATAATCAAGCTCCTTGGAAATTCTCTCAGGGGGATAGATTTAATTGGGTAGAGGGAGTGAAATAA
>JACMRQ010000076.1 GCA_014376355.1 Arcicella sp.
AATAGTAACTGTAAAACTAAGATTATTCTGAAATATTGTTAAATGACTTTCTGATTCTTGGAATTTAAGAAGAGCATTTTTTTATTCACACCCTACAAGCCGTTTAAGTCAAAAGATAGTGCTGATAAAGCGCCAATAGTTTGATTAAGCAAAATTTTGCATTAACATTTAATATATTGAAGCGAATACATTTGGTATTGTGTGTACCTTATAAAAAAAGGTAAACTGAATAATTAATATAATAAAGGATACAGGTTAGAATTATTTGAAAGTGTAGATTTTGCTTTTATTTTGTATGTAAAACGATATTGATGAGCCACTTGCTTATTAATGTTGAAAATAATGATTTATGAAAATTTCTTCTTTATTCACACTTTGATTTTTTTAATAAATGATCGTTAACACAAGGAAAGTATTTGAAATAGTTTATTTTGCTTACAGTATGGAAAATGATTTTGCTTTAATTTGAATCAAATGTCTATCCAATTCTATGTCAATTTTAAAACCCTGTTTCTTTACAAATTTTACGTTCTCTGAAAGACGGGAAATCAAATATGGAATGGCGCTTTAACCCCTCTTTCTTAGGCGCGGCCGCTATGAAAAAAAATAATGGTAAGTTACGACAAAAGATTTATAATTCTGATAACGATAGCACAACCTTGAAAAGTATTGTAGTTATAAGAAAAAACTAGAATAATACGTTAAAATAAACTTTAAAATAGAGTGACAGAAACTGCTTTTTAACACATGAATTTGTATTAAAAAAATAAATGTAAAAAATACATTTATAAATAGTATATCTAATTCTTTTTATTTTATATTTGGCTTTTATAATTCATAATTCATAATTCATAAAAATAATTCTAAATAAAAACATATATCGTATTTAAAGAATTTGCCTATAATGAAATCGCATAATTTATTGTAATATTTCGTAAAAATTAAGTGGTAAATAGAACAAAAAACGCGGGAGATGTCCTATAAAACAGCATAATGCAATATTTACCTGACATAATTATATTAATTCCTCAATAACCAAATTACTTATGAACCAAAATCTTGTTTTTGCAGATTATGCAGTTTTCATCATCTATTTTATAGTTGTTTCCGTTTATGGATACACCGTTTATCGTAAACGTGAAAAAAACGAACACGACGCCAAAGCTTATTTTTTAGCTGAAGGAACGTTGACGTGGTGGGCAATTGGAGCCTCCTTGATCGCTTCCAATATTTCGGCAGAGCAATTTATCGGTATGAGTGGTGAAGGATTCTTTCTAGGAATTGCAGTTGCCGCTTATGAATGGGTTGCCGCCATTACCTTAATTATCATTGCTATTTGGTTTATTCCTGTTTATTTAAAAAACAAGATTTATACCATGCCCCAGTTTTTAAAAACCAGATATAACGAATCTACAGCTTTGATTATGGCCGTGTTTTGGTTATTTTTATATGTTTTTGTAAATCTGACTTCTATATTATATTTGGGCGCTGTTGCCATTAACGGATTGGCTGGTGGTGAATATTTACATACCATTATGATTGGGCTTGCTGTGTTTGCCTTGGTAATTTCTCTTGGTGGAATGAAAGTCGTTGCTTATACTGACGTAATTCAAGTGGCAGTTTTAATTATTGGAGGTTTAGTAACCACTTACATCGCTTTAACAACTGTTGGGCAGTATTTTGGTGTAGGTCAGGATGCTATTGCTGGTTTTAAAGTATTGATGGATAAAGCGCCGGAACATTTCAAGATGATTATTCCGAGACCAACAGTTACATCTTCACAATTGGAGATTAATAAATATCTTACTTTTCCAGGAATGTTATCCTACTTAGCAGGTATTTGGATTATTAATCTTAACTATTGGGGTTGTAATCAATATATTACTCAACGCGCATTGGGAGCTGATTTACAAACGGCTAGAACAGGCATTTTGTTTGCTGGTTTCTTGAAATTATTAATGCCGGTTATTGTAATGTTGCCGGGTATTGCTGCTTTTGTTTTATACGAAAATGGACATTTACCACAATTGGTTGGTGGAAAAGACGGTGCTTATTCGGCAGTTTTGACGTTCTTGCCTACAGGCTTAAAAGGACTGTCCGTTGCAGCATTAACAGCGGCCATTGTAGCTTCTTTGGCTGGTAAGGTAAACAGTATTTCTACCATTTATACTTTGGACATTCACAAAAAATACATACAAAAAGAAGCGTCCGACCGCAGTCAGGTAAATATAGGAAGATATGCTGTTTTTGCAGCGATGCTACTTGCTGTGATGTTTACGTGGAACGATGTTCTTGGAATTGGTGGAGTAGGCGGATTTACATACATTCAAAAATACACTGGTTTTATTAGTCCTGGTGTATTTGCGATGTTTATATTGGGTATGTTTTGGAAAAGAACAACAGGAACTGCTGCAATAGTAGGAGTAATTTCTGGTTTCGTATTATCAGTTTTATTTAATGAATTTGCACCAGCTTTATTCGGAAATGAAACGCTTTTATATACGGCCTGGCCCAATGGCAATGGAGGTTACGAAATTCCATTTCATATTTGTATGGGACTGTCATTTATGTTTACTATGATGTTGATGATTGCCGTAAGTTTTGCTGGACCAAAAATTAATCCAAAAGCCTTCGAATTAGATTCTGAAATGTTTAAGATAAAACCTCAAACGACAGTAATGATTGTCATAACATTGTTAATCATTTTTGCTTTGTATGCCAAGTTTTGGTAAATTACAATAAATGAAATTAAATTTTGAATCAAGTCAAAACTGTCTTAAATATATTTTTGAAGAAATTGAGTTGGTATTGTATTTCAATTGAAACTAAAGATTATAAAAAAGATAATATAGCTTCTTTTTTTTATGGCTTCCAAGTTCTGAAATGATCATATTTAAGAACATTTTAAGCATGAGTTACCTTATAAATACGGTACTTGTAGCTGTTTTATAAACCTATGAATACTATTAATGAATATTTCAAGCGCTGGTATTTTATGGAAATATTAGAAAATTTCAAAACAGTGCAGTAGCATTCAAGAGTTATATCCAATAAAAAAGCGCTTTTAAAAAGTATTTAAAAGCGCTTTTTTTATTTGAAATAGAAATTATTTCACAATAATTTTTGAAGAAAAAGTATCAGTATCGGTTGTGATTTTAACAAGATACACACCAGCCGACAATTTGTTTTTGATATCTATATTGTAAGAACCAGAATTGTTTTTTTCTAATTGGTTTTCTATTATTGTCTGTCCAGCCAGATTAACAACGGCTACTTTTAATTTTCCGCTAAAATCATTTTCGGACATTATATTTAAATAATTTTGTACAGGATTCGGATAAATAGTAAATGTATTTTTAGCAACTGCATTAAAATTAGTGATGCCCAATGCTGCTATCGCAATTACTGTAGTCATTGAAGTTCCATCATAAGTTACGGCTATTGCTTTTCCGGCTGCCGGTACAATTTGTCCACCAGTTACGTAGGCGTTTATCATTGAGCTAAAATCAATGCCAGTTCTTTTAATAATCAAACTTCCTCCATCTATTATTACTTTTGCATTTGCATGTAAATTAAAATTTATACCTGCCAAATCATTTTGATTAACGGTTACTGTTCCAGAATTTATATTTAGCTTTCCTACAGTTGTACCTACAGTTCCAGCATTTCCGGGAGTGTCAAGAAATAAATCTCCAACGGTAAATGTTTCGCCTGTGTAGAGATCCCCTCCATTTACATTTAGGGTGCCATTTGGTCCTATTACAGTAGCCCAATAGGCAATAGCCATCCCGCCAGTGTTTACGTTTAATTCACCCGTAGGATAAAAATCTCTTGTTCCAATTTCTAATTGGTATCCTCCATCTATGATGCCACCAGCATTGATATTGGCTGTGCCATTTCCTCCGGATAACACACCAATAAAAATGCCTTGCCAAGTATTAGTATTACTACTTCTGAATGTTCCACCGTTTACATTTAGTGTGCCTAATCCACCACTTCCTACACGAAAGATGTTGCGACATGTAAATATGGCACCTGTATTTACGGTAACGGTACCATTTAACACATCGTTAAAGAAAACATTAAAGTCTGCGTTTACAATTAAATTTCCACCTGTATTGTCAAAAACACCAGGTTGCCAAGCAGTGAATTGATTAATTGTGGGTTGGTTTGTAACTACAGAATGTGTTCTAACGAATTTAAATGCTGAGTCGTCAAATACAACTGGGCCTGATGTACTCGTCCAATTTGAAGCATTGTAGAAATTACCGTCAACGGCTCCAGTCCAGTTGTAGGTTTGAGCATTGATGCCATTTGAGATACTGAAAAACAGTCCAAAGAGAAGTACTAATAGTGTTTTTTTTGAAGATAAATTTTTTTTCATTTTTTTTCATTTTTTTATTGAGTTATTAAAGTGTAATTTTTACACTTGTAAATATACTATTTTTTTTAATACAACAAACTCAATTTAAAATATTTATAAAAAAATAATTTAAATTTAATCTGATTATATATTTTCAATTGAAGACTACTCTAAGATATTATTTACGGATTTAATCACTTTTTCATTACATCCATTTTCTCATTCTTAATTTTTAGTTGAAAAAAAAGAAGGAAGTCTCTTTTTGATAGACTTCCTTCTTAAAGAATAAATGTATAATGATGAAGATTCTATTACAAATTCAAAACAAAATTATCCAGCAATTTTTCTTCATATTTATCTTTATCAAAAGTATATAAATAGGAACCCTTTCTGGATGAAAGCATGTCTTTTTCGTTTAATTTTATTAGAATATCTAAAGAATTGATTTTACTAATAAAATTTCTTTTGTCGAGTTTTTTACTCAAAATGGCTTCATACAATTTTTGAAGTTGGCGCATCGTAAATTTTTCGGGTAAAAGCTCAAATCCAATTGGTTTTGTCGATGTTCGATAACGCAATCTACTTATTGCATGTCTTAGCATATTATCGTGGTCAAAAATTAATTTTGGCGCATCGGTAATGCTAAACCATTGTGCATTAAAATTCTCGGTAAAATCTTCATTGTGATTTTTTACATTAATCAATGCATAATAAGCAACTGAAATAGTCCTTTCTACAGGATCTCGGTCAATTTCACTAAAAGTATATAGCTGCTCCATATATATATCATTAAACCCAGTGTAATGATCTAATATTCTGGTAGCGGCATCATTTAAAACTTCATCTTTTTTCAAGAAACCACCCATTAGCGACCATTTGCCTTTTTCGGGTTCAAAATCTCTTTTTACCAAAAGTATTTTCAAATCTTCATTGTCAAATCCGAAAATGATGCAATCGACAGCCAATAAAACTTTATCTGCCGAACTATAAGTATTTAACATCTTAAATAAATTTTTTCGATGTAAATATAGAAACTTCCATAAAGGTTTCATAATTTATTAATGTGGATTTTACACTCATCTTTTTATTCAATTTCTTTCTAAACAATATCCTGCTTTTTAATTGTTTTTCTTGCTCAATTTTTCGTTTGATGGTCAAAAATTATAAATCTCCGCTTTTTTGTAAAATGTAAATCTGTAAACTCCCCAAATAAATTATTTTATGTAAGATAAATTTGATACACTATTTTTTTAAAATCATTTTCTGTAATTTTTTAACAACAATTTTCTTGTATATTTTTTATTAAGTGTAATTTTAACATTTTAAAGGTCATTTTGCTTTTATTTTTTTTAAATAAATGTAAATCAATGATTTAAGTTTTACGAAATCGATTAATAATTTATTTAAGGCTTTAAAGCAGCGTTTTTAAGGATTTATTTAGCATTTGCATTTTTTTTTATTGTCTTTTTTATCAAATTAATTTTTTATTGTGGTTTATTTTTAATTATATTTACAAATGTAAAATCAACACTTATTAATTAACCAAAAAAATGTATTATGACAAACAAACGATTATTTCATTATTGTAATTTATTATTACCAAGAAAAGCATGGCTTTTAGCAATGGTTGTAATGCTATTTTCTTCCTATAATCTTATTGCTCAAGATAAGGTCATAAAAGGAGTTGTAACTTCCTCAAAAGACAGGATGACTTTGCCTGGTGTTAATATTGTTGTAAAAGGAACAGCTAGATCTGCAAATGCCGATTTTGATGGAAAATATGTTATACAGGCAAATCAAGGTGAAGTTTTAGAGTTCTCTTATATAGGTTATGCAACTCAACAAGTCAAAGTAGGTAATCAAGATAACATTGATGTATCTTTGAACGAAGACGTAAATAAACTAGACGAAGTGGTAGTTATTGGATATGGAACTCAAAGGAAGTCAGACCTTTCTGGAGCGGTAAGTGTCGTGAATATGGAATCAGCAAAAAAAGTAGTTACTTACGACGTGGCAAAGATGCTCCAGGGGCAGGTGGCTGGAGTTACCGTTCAATCTTCTGGAGAGCCTGGAGGATTTGTAAACATTAAAATTAGAGGAGTTAATTCCTTTAGTAATAACAATCCTCTTTTTGTAATTGACGGAATGATCGTTGATTCGCCATTTGATTTTGCTCCAGGCGATGTGGAGTCGATGCAAGTGTTGAAAGATGCTTCTTCAGCTGCTATTTATGGTGTTCGAGGTGCAAATGGTGTTGTAATTATTACAACCAAAAAGGGAAAATTAGGAAAACTAGATGTGAAATATAAATCATTAGTTGGTTTTCAAAACGTGCCTAGAATGTGGGATGTAACTGATAGAATAGGGTATCAAACCATAACAAGTGCTGCGGAAAAAAATGCAGGATTAACGATAGCTCCAGGAAACGATCCGACAAATAGCAGCTATATTGCCAATGTTGATACAAACTGGCAAGATGAAGCATATGAAACTGGAAAAGTTGTAAATCATTCTTTAACTTTTAATGGTGGAGCTGAAACTTTAGCTTACAACATGAATTTGGATTATTTCAAAAATAGTAGCTATATCAAATCGCCTCAGAATTATGAAAGATTGTCTATGAACTTGAATTTGAGTGGTAAAAAAGGAATATTTAAGTACGGCACAAAAATAGGATACACCCAATCCGACAAAGAAAATTTTAACAGTTATGTTGGTGAAACAGCAATTGGTGCTTTAATTGGAGCAGTTCCTACAATGCCAGTTTATGATGCCAATAGACTAGGTGGTTATGGTGGTACAGACAACTTGACTCAAAGAGCTATCTCTCTCAATGTTATTGGATTCAACAACTTAATCGAAAATAACGGACAAAGAAACCGTTTTATTGGAAATGTTTTCGGAGAATTTGAATTTGTTAAAGGGTTAAAATATAAAATGGACGCCAGTTTTGATCGATTGGATTACGAAAACAGAAGATACATTCCGCAGAGTGATTTGGGATGGTATTATATTACTACTAAAGAAGAAGCTTCCTTAGATGTTTCTACGGGTAGTGCCGATAGGACTTTCTTCAACAATACATTATCTTATTCTTTAGATCTCGACAAACATAAATTTGATGCTTTGGCAGGTATAGTTCAAGAGCGAAGTGATTCTTATAATCACGGATCAAGAGGTGTTGGTTATGATTATGACGATAGAAGCAAACTGCAGTTTGCTGACGCTACCAGCACGTTCGAATCCAACAGTACAATAACAACTAAGTCATACATTAGTCGTGCTAACTATTCATACGACGATCGGTACTTGTTGCAGGCAAATTTCAGACAAGACAAATCTTCGTTATTTAGCGAAAAGCAAAACACATCCAATAATTACTCCTTCTCGGGAGCCTGGAAATTGAGTAATGAAAAATTCATTCACTTACCTAAATGGGTGAGTAATATCAAACTGAGAGGTAGTTATGGTAAATTGGGAAATAATACCATACCACCATACTTTTTCGCTACAACAATCAATAGTTTTGCTGGATACGATTTTAATAATACTTTGGCCCCCGGCACAACAGTAGTAGCGTCTTTAGACCCAAATGTAAAATGGGAAGACAATGAAACAACAGATGTAGCTGTAGAATTTGGATTGTTTGACAATGATTTACAATTTACTGCTGAGTATTTCGTAAAAAATTCTACAAATCTTTTGATAGGAGTTCCGTTGCCATTCTCAACTGGTGCTTTTCCTGCAAGTATTACAACAAATGCTGGGGCAATGAAAAACACGGGATTTGAATTTTCTACAACATACAATAATAATCGTAATGCTTTCAAATACAGTATTTCTGCTAATATAGGCACGTTACGAAATGAAGTAAAACAAATTGGACTTAATGGAAATCCAATCTTTGGAGCTGCTTCAAAAACAGAAGTAGGAAGATCAATGGGAGAAATTTTTGCCTACGAAACTGATGGGATTTTCCAGAATGCTGCTGAATTGGCTGCTGCTCCAAAGCAAACCAATGCCGGAGTAGGAGATATTAAATTTAAAGACGTCAACGGAGACGGCATGATTAGTGATCTTGACAGAACCTATCAAGGAATTACAATCCCAAAATACAGCTACGGTGTTAACTTTAGTGCTAATTACAAAAACTGGGATTTCTCTATGTTTTGGCAAGGATCTGGTGGGAACAAAGTTTTCAATAGTATTTATCGTAACTTAATGGCGGGTCAATACGGCAATCATCATACGGATATGCTAAATTACTGGACACCTACAAATACCAATACTAATGTGCCTCGTCCAATTATAGGTGATCCCAATGGTAATACTAGAGATTCTAATAGATTTATACAAAACGGGGATTATTTAAGATTACAAGCTCTGGAAATTGGATATCAAATTCCAGTGCCAGCAAATAGTGTTATTCAAAAAGCAAAACTTTTTGTTAACGGACAAAATCTTCTGACTTTTACAAAATATACTAGTGGAGACCCGGATTTTAATAGCAACGATGGATCTTTCTCTCGAGGTTATGATGGAGGTTCATTTCCCAATCCTAGAACAGTTTCTGTAGGAGTTGAAGTTAATTTTTAAACTGTAAAACCATTAAAAACGAATCAAAATGAAAAATAAATTTTTTAATTATTTAGCTGGTTTCTTTTCGCTAGCTCTTATATTGACAAGTTGTGTTAACGATGAAGATTTAATTCAAGTTGACCCAAACAATGAGGCCGTAGATTCCTTTTGGAAAACAGACCAAGACGCTACAGAAGGAATTAATGCCACTTACGGAAGTTTACTTACAGATGGAACTTACATGCGAAGCACTCCCTTATTATTAGATTTAAAAGGAGACGATTCGCGAAGTAATAGTCCTTGGGGAGCAATGTACAATGTGGGTCGTTTTAATTCGAATGTATCAGATGCAGCTATTTATGGCTGGGCTTACGAAACCTATTATCAAGGTATTTATCGCGCCAATCAAGTTCTTGAAAATGTGCCTAAAATTACATTTACAGATGCTACACTCAAAAATAGAATATTAGGAGAAGCATATTTTTTAAGAGGTTTGTATCTGTTTCATGCAGTGAATATGTTTAAAAATGTACCTGTGCCAAAGGAAATCGCCGCGTTCTACCCTCAAAAAACAGAAACCGAAGGTTGGGCACAAGTAATTGCCGATTTTAAAGCAGCTGCTGATTTGCTTCCTGCCACACATCCTGAGGCTAGTAATAAAGGACGTGCTACAAAAGGCGCTGCTTTAGGATATTTAGGAAAGGCATACCTGTTTACAAAGGATTTCACAAACGCAAAAATCGCTTTCAAACAAGTAATCGATTTAGGAGTTTACTCTTTGGTATCCAATTATCGAGATAACTTTACCGATACAAACGAAAACAATTCAGAATCTCTTTTTGAAGTTCAATTTAGTAGAAGTGCCGGTGGTGTTGACTTAGGTTGGGGCGGAGCTCCAGCTGTTGGTTGGGGAAAAACATCTGCCAGAGCCATCACTTATGCACCAAGAGCTTTTGGATGGACAGACGTGCAACCAACGTTTACTTTATTCAATGAATTTCAGAAAGAAAAAACAATAACTAATACGGTAGATCCACGTTTAGATGCGACGATGTTTTACAACAAACCAGAAGGGATGCGACTTTACGGTCAAAATTTCGCTACTTTTTATGCTGGTAATTCAGGAGATTTGAATGATCTGTTTTGCAGAAAATATCAAAATTCAGATGGATCATATGCCAATGAATTCGACTGGCGTTCCGGTATTAACGAACGTTTGTTGCGTTATGCCGACGTATTGTTTATGTATGCCGAATGTTTAAACGAAACAAGCGATACTCAAGGTGCTTATCAATATATTCAGATGGTAAGAAGTAGAGTAGGTTTGCCTAATTTAGCCACTGCAAAACCAGGCATGAATCAAATGCAAATGAGAGAACAAATAGGACACGAAAGATTCTTAGAGTTCCCATTAGAAGGTCACCGTTTTGATGACATCCGTCGCTGGGGTTGGTTGCAAGATCCAGTAAAACTGGCTTGGTTGAAATCAAGAGATGTCGAGTTTAATTCGTACGCCGCTGGGAGAGAATTTTTCCCGATACCACAATTGGAAATGGATAATAATCCAGGAACCATTCAAAATGATGGTTATTAATATTGTTTGTTGAATTAGTAGTTTGAATTTAGTTAGAATTGTTAGTATCATGTGGTAAGCCTTCAAAAGTTTACCATGTGATATTATAACGTAAAGGAATTATGAAATGAGTTTCATTACAGAGTGTTCGCAAGCGCCAATACTGATAGATGAATTATAAGTGATCGTTAAAAAAAACAATAAATAATACATATGAAAAAAGTAGTTTTAGTTTTCGTTTTTCTTCTTTGTAATCAAAGTATTTTTTCGCAAAAAGAAAGCACAGTAATTAGTTTTAAAAATAATGAGAGTGCACCAATAATAAATAGAAATATTTACGGTCACTTCGCCGAGCATTTGGGCAGATGTATTTATGGTGGTTTTTTTGTTGGTGATACTTCCAAAATTCCGAACACTAATGGAGTTCGCAATGACGTTGTTGCAGCATTAAAAGACTTGAAAATTCCCAATCTTCGATGGCCAGGCGGATGTTTTGCTGATACTTATCATTGGAAGGATGGCATCGGTCCAAAGGAAAATAGACCGACAATTGTAAACCAATGGTGGGGCGGTGTTACCGAAGATAATAGTTTTGGGACCCACGATTTCTTAAACATGTGCGAATTATTAGAAACTGAGCCTTATTTAGCAGGAAACGTGGGTAGCGGAACAGTTCAAGAATTAATTGACTGGGTGCAGTATGTGAACTTTAGTGGAAAAAGCCCAATGAGTGATTTACGTGTAAAAAACGGTAGAAAAGAACCGTGGAAAGTTAAAAAATGGGGAGTAGGCAACGAAGCTTGGGGTTGTGGTGGTAACATGACAGCCGATTATTATGCTGGCGAGTACCGAAAATACGCCACTTTTATGACTGATTGGTCGAATTCAGACAACATAATGCGTATTGCTTCTGGAGCCAATAGCGTTGATTATAACTGGACCGAAACAATAATGAAGAATATTCCAGGAAATATGCTTGGTGGAGTTGCGCTGCATTATTATTCGGTCATTGATTGGGGTAAAAAAGGAGAGGATGTCAATTTTGCCGAAGATATTTATTTCAAAACTATGCAGCAAGCATTAAAAATGGAAGAATTAGTTACTAAACATTCTGCCATTATGGACAAATACGACCCAAAAAAAAATATAGCTTTGGTTGTAGACGAATGGGGAGGCTGGTATGATGTTGAAAAAGGAACTAATCCAGGATTTTTATACCAGCAAAACACGATGAGAGATGCTGTTTTGGCTGGTTCGACTCTTAATATTTTTAACAACCACGCTGACAGAGTTCGAATGGCAAATTTGGCGCAATGCGTCAATGTGTTGCAAGCAGTTATTCTTACTGATAAAACCAGAATGCTTTTAACGCCAACGTATCACGTTATGAAAATGTATAAAGTGCATCAAGATGCAAAATTATTACTTATCTCAATAAATTCACCATTATACACCTTAAATGGAGAATCACTTCCAGCATTATCAGTTTCTGCCTCAAAAGACAAAAACGGATTAGTTCATATTTCTTTGGTGAATGTGGATTCCAAAAAAGCAAATACGGTAGTAATTGACTTAAATGAATTAGGAATTAAATCGGTGTCGGGAATAATTATTACTTCGTCAAAATTGCAGGATCACAATACTTTTGACAATCCAACAAAAATTCAACCAGCTGTTTTCAAGGGATTTCAAATCAAAAAAGGGAAACTAGAATTAGAAATTCCTCCCTTTTCCGTAATAACGTTAGAAGGCAAATAAATTATACAGCATGAAAAAATCAAATTCCATCTTAAAATTAGCGTTTTATGTAATGCTATTTTTATTGGTTACAACTGTTAGTAGTTGTTCTAAAGACGATATACCAACTCCAGTTGCGCCGGTTGTAGTTCCGCCAGTTGTAGTTATACCCACATTTGCTGGGCCAACATATTTAGATAATTATATATCTATCGCTTCTTGGAATTCTAATTCTCAATGGAATTTGGCCAACGTACACGATCCATCCGTAGAAAAATGTGGCGAATATTACTATATGTACCAAACCGATGCTTCCTATGGAAATGCACACGATGGTCACGGACATTTTCCTTACAGACGCTCCAAAGACCTTGTTACCTGGCAATATATGGGATCTGCAATGACCGTAGCTCCAGCGTGGGTCAAAGATTCTTTAAATAATAAGAGAGCACGAATGACTCCTGCCTTGCCGCCAATTGCAAATCCTAAATTCGGATATTGGGCACCTTATATTAAAAAAGTGGGTAACAAATACCGAATGTATTACAGTATTGTGGTGGATGAACCAATTGTAGGTACTGATTTTACTTTTTCGTGGTCAGAAAGAGCTTTTATCGGATTGGCAGAATCCGACGATTTAGCCACAAATGTTTGGGTTGACAAAGGAATGGTGGTTTGTTCAGAGCCTGACGGATTAAAACCTTATTCCTATACAGGAGCCCGAAATTGGGAAAATGCTTATTTTAAATTTAATGCTATTGACCCAACTTTTACCGTAACTCCTCAAGGCGAACATTATTTGATTTACGGTTCATGGCACTCTGGTATTGCAGCATTAAAACTGAATCCAACCACGGGAAAACCAGATAGATTAAAAACTCTTGCCGATTACGGAACTCGCATTGCATGTCGTAGTGCCATTAGTCGTTGGCAAGCTTCCGAAGGGCCAGAGATTATTTACAACCCTGATACTCAATATTATTATCTTTTCTTAGCTTACGATGGACTTGATGTTCCTTACAACACGAGAGTTTGCCGTTCCAAAAGCATAACAGGGCCTTTCTTAGGAATCAACGGTGCCAATGTGACTAATGGTGCAGATTGTTGGCCAATGCTTACACATCCGTATGGCTTTAACGGCCACACAGGATGGGTTGGATTTTCGCATTGTTCTGTGTTTCAAAATCCAGAGAGCAAGCAATGGTATTATGCCTCGCAGGCTCGTTTGCCAAAAGATGTACCAGGTGTAAATGCGTCAAATGCGCTAATGATGGGTCACGTTCGAGCCATAAAATGGACAGAAGATGGTTGGCCTGTGGTCGATCCTGAACGATATGCAGCCGTGCCAGAAACTAGTATTACCGATATTTCTTTTATTGGAACTTGGGAACAAATTACGATGAATTATCAATATGCAGTAATTCAAAAATCAGCTACAATATATTTAACTGCTGACAAAAAAGTAAGCGGAGGTATAACAGGAACTTGGTCTTATGACAACGCCAACAAAACACTGGCTGTAAACGGTATAAAATGCAAAGTAAGCGATGCGTGGGATTGGGAAGCGGCTACAAGAAAAGTAACCTTAACCTATTCTGGACTTACCCCGGCTGGACTTCCGGTTTGGGGCAAAAAAATAAATTAGTTTTTTTTAAAATTTGGTTAGTTTGGGAAATGCTCTTTCTTCTTTTAGGAAGAGCATTTTAAAAAAACTGGTTTCAGAAACCATCACAGAATCATGAAAAACATACTCTTAACCCTATCGCTTTTTATCCTGATTGCATCTTGCAAAACAATCAAACCAGAAGAAGTTACGGCTTTCGCCAATGGGAAGGCAGTTCAAAACAACAACCCAATCATTAAAGACAAATATACCGGAGATCCTGCGGCTTTGGTTTACAAAGACAAAGTATATCTCTATGCGGGCCACGATGAAGCACCCAATGATTTCAATTTTTATAAAATGAATGAATGGTTGGTGTATTCGACATCGGATATGGTCAATTGGCAAGAACATCCTGTACCATTAAAAGTTACTGATTTTGCTTGGGCAAAATCGGATGCGTGGGCGGCTCAAGTCATCGAACGCAAAGGAAAATTTTATTGGTATGTGACCGTTTCACACGGAACAATAAACGGAAAAGCGATAGGTGTTGCTGTATCTGACAGTCCAACAGGACCTTTCATAGATACGTTTGGGAAAGCATTAATCACTAATGATATGACCACCCAAACAAAAATCGATTGGGACGATATTGACCCAACGGTTTTTATTGATGATGACGGTCAAGCCTATATTTTTTGGGGAAACACAGTTTGTCATTATGCAAAATTAAAGGAAAACATGACTGAACTTGATGGGCCGATTCAAACCATCAGTTTGCCTAATTTTACCGAAGCACCTTGGATTCACAAACACAACGATTGGTATTATTTATCGTATGCTTATCAATTTCCTGAAAAAATTGCTTACGCTATGAGTAAATCCATCAATGGACCTTGGGAATTCAAAGGTATATTAAACGAGTTGGCAGGAAATTCAAATACAAACCACCAATCTATCATTGAGTTTAAAGGAATTCCCTATTTTATTTATCACAACGGAAGCATTCAACCCGACGGCGGTAGTTTTAGAAGATCGGTTTGCGTGGATAAATTGTATTATAATCCTGACGGAACTATGAAACGAGTAATTATGACTTCAGAAGGAATTCAAAAATAAAAAAATTATATCGACATGAAACTTTATAAACACCTGCAAAATTTATCCTTTTTTCTAACACTTTTGATGACGTGCTTTTCTTCGGCTCAAGATATTACGGTGCACGATCCAGTAATGATTAAACAAAAAGATACCTATTATTTGTATTGTACAGGCGAAGGAATTAGTGTTTTTAGTTCTAAAGATTTAAAAAATTGGAATAAAGAACCAGCCATATTTAAAGATAAACCCCTGTGGGTGGATTCAGTTGCGGCCGATTTTAAAAATCATATATGGGCGCCAGACATTTCGTTTCACAACAACATTTATTATTTGTATTATTCGGTTTCGGCTTTCGCCAAAAATACTTCGGCAATTGGTGTGGCAACTAATTCGACTTTAAATCCAAGTGATACCGCCTACAAATGGATCGATCACGGGATTGTTATTCAATCAGTTCCCAATCGCGATATGTGGAATGCAATAGATCCAAATTTGGCTTTTGATGAGAACAATACTCCTTGGTTGGCTTTTGGTTCTTTTTGGGATGGTTTGAAAATGGTAAAACTTAATCCAGATTTACTCTCGAAAGCGCAACCCGAAGAATGGTTTACACTTGCAAAACGCAAAAGAAGTGCAGAATTAGCAGATACCAATCCAGGCGATGCCGCTTTAGAAGCCCCTTTTGTGTATAGAAAAAATGGGTATTATTATTTGTTTTTGTCCTGGGATTATTGTTGTCAAGGCGAAAAAAGCACTTACAAAGTTGTGGTTGGAAGATCAAAAAATATCACGGGACCTTATGCAGATAAAGATGGAAAGGCTTTGAACGATGGCGGTGGAACTTTATTGATTCAAGGAAATAAAGAGTGGTACGGCGCGGGACACAACAGCACTTATACTTTTGATGGGTTAGATTATATTGTCTTTCATGCCTATGATGTAAAACAAAAAGGAAGACCTGTTTTAAAAATAGAACAGCTGAAATGGGATGTCGATTTATGGCCAGTGTTAGAACCAAAGAATTAAAATTAATAGTAAAATGACTTTTTTAAAAACAATAACGATAGCAGTTTCTCTATTAATGACCGTTTTGGGACTTTGCCAACAACGTTTTAAAAAATCAAATACACCACAAAAGTTAGCCTATACGATTACGCCAGTAAATATTAAAAATGTAAAATTAACCGATGAATTTTGGTTACCAATAATAAAAAAAGTTCAGGAAAAAACTATAGAATACGCGATTAAAAAATGTGAAGAAGAAGGACGTTTGGATAATTTTCTAATTGCAGGGAAGCAAAAAGAAGGAACTGTGAAAGGTCAAATGCCTTTTGATGATACCGATGTTTACAAAATTATCGAAGGTGCTTCGAATACCTTGATTAGTGAACCTAATTTAAAACTAGAAAAATTGTTGGATTCTCTCATTGGGATTATAAAAATTGGTCAGGAAAAAGACGGTTATTTGACCACTTGGAGAACAATAAATCCTGCCAAACCGCCAGCACCTTGGGTTCCGGTAATCGAAGGGAAACGTTGGGAATCTTTACAAATTAGTCACGAATTGTACAATTCTGGGCACCTGATTGAAGCTGCAATTGTTCATTTTGAAGCTACGGGAAAGAGAAATTTCTTAGACATTGCCATCAAAAATGCTGATTTATTGGTCAAAACTTTCGGAGACGGAAAAGACCAAGTTCAGGGTGTTCCCGGACATCAAATCGTCGAAACTGGATTAGTAAAACTCTATCAGCTTACAAATAACAAATCATATTTGAATTTGGCCAAATACTTTCTTGACAATAGGGGAAACCCAAAAAACCATAAATTGTACGGTGCATATTCGCAAGACGACATTCCTGTTATTCAACAAAAAGAAGCCGTAGGTCATGCCGTCAGAGCTGTTTATATGTATGCTGGAATGACGGATATTGCCGCAATCGAAAACAATCCATCTTACTATAATGCCGTAAATAAATTGTGGGATAATATAGTCAACAATAAAATGTACATCACAGGAGGAATCGGTTCTAGACCAGATGGAGAGGCCTTTGGTGACAATTACGAATTGCCAAATCTCACCGGTTATAACGAAACTTGCGCCGCAATAGGCAATGTGTATTGGAATCACAGACTCCATAATATGTCAGGAAATGTAGATTATTTTGATGTGATTGAACGTACTTTATACAACGGATTAATTTCTGGATTATCATTAGATGGAAAGAAATTCTTTTATCCAAATGCATTGGAATCGGATGGGGTTTATAAATTCAATCGGGGTGAATGCACAAGACAATCTTGGTTTGATTGTTCGTGTTGTCCAACCAATTTAATTCGTTTTATTCCTTCGATTCCGGGATTGATTTATTCTACAACTCAGGATTTTCTTTACGTGAACTTATACGCGTCAAATGTTGCGAACATTGCTTTAAATAATAATAATTTGGAGATTGCCCAAAAAACAAATTATCCTTGGGATGGAAAAGTAGCCATAAGTGTTTCTCCAAAAAAAGAAACTCCATTTACCCTAAAATTACGTATTCCGAGCTGGGCAAGAAACCAAGTATTAGCGGGCGATTTATACCATTACAAAACTATTTCGGCAGCTAAAACTACAATTTCTATAAACGGAAAACCATTCGCTTACAAAGAAGACAGCGGCTATATTAGCATTACCAGAAAATGGAAAAAAGGAGAAACTATCCTTCTTAATTTTCCGATGGAAGTGAAAGAAGTGGTGACTAATTACAAAGTAGAGGGAAACAAAGGAAAAGTATCTTTACAATACGGGCCAATCGTGTATGCTATCGAAGAAATTGACAATCCAACAACTTTTGATAAAATCACTGTTAATGCAAACGATACTTATAAAGTGGTAAAAGAACCGACACTTTTAGAAGGTATAAATACTATTCAAACCACAAATTTTACAGCCATTCCTTATTATTCTTGGTCGAATAGAGGTGTCGGAAAAATGAAGGTGTGGATTAATTACGAAGACAAAAAATAATCAAATTACTATACAAAAAATGAAAAATAATTTAATCACAAAAATTACAGTTTGCAGTTTATTGCTTACAAGTTTTCTTTCGAATGCGCAAAAGACAACTCTTGAAGTGAATACAGCCAAAACCATCACAAAAATCCAACCCACGATGTACGGTGTATTTTTTGAAGATATCAATTTTGCTGCCGATGGTGGTTTATATGCCGAAATGATCAAAAACCGTTCTTTCGAATTTGAAATTCCACTGATGGGTTGGAGTCAACCTAATAGCGACCGACATTCTTATAATAAACAATCAGGAATTGCAACTACTGTAAAAGTATTGAAAAATAAAACCAATTCAAATTTTTGCCAAGTTATTATAAATAATGATAAAGGATATGAATTAATAAATGAAGGATTTCGTGGAATGGGAATTAAAAAGGATCTAAAATACAACTTGTCCTTAAAGGCTGCAAATCACAACGGAGCTATCAAAAAAATTACCATTCAATTTATTGATAAAGACAAAAAAGTACTGGGTGAAACTAATATTGTCCCCACATCAAACGATTGGCAGAATTATACGACGCAATTTATAGCCACTCAAACCGAAGCAAAAGCCAAATTAAAAATTACCTTCGAAGGGACTGGAACCATCGATTTGGATATGATTTCTTTATTTCCAGACGATACTTGGAACCATAGAAAAAATGGTTTGCGCAAAGATATAGTACAATTACTTTATGATTTGAAACCCGGATTTTTGAGATTTCCAGGAGGTTGTATTGTCGAAGGTCGAACATTAGCCCAGCGTTACCAATGGAAAAAAACCGTAGGTGATGTAGAAAAAAGAGAAACCTTGATCAACCGTTGG
Organism: Arcicella sp.; assembly: GCA_014376355.1. Lineage (GTDB taxonomy): Bacteria > Bacteroidota > Bacteroidia > Cytophagales > Spirosomataceae > Arcicella. The sequence goes on from JACMRQ010000076.1 coordinate 18,822, forward strand.
AATATCGAATTTGAACATAAACTAGCACCGGATTATTTCCAAACTTTTGGATTAGGATTTTTTGAATATTTCCAGCTTGCCGAGGATATTGGCGCTTCGCCATTGCCTATTTTAAGTTGCGGAATGTCTTGTCAATTCAATAGTGGCGAATTGGTTCCAATGAATGAATTAAATCCTTATGTGCAAGACGCTTTGGACTTAATCGAATTTGCAAATGGTCCGGTTACTGCACCTTGGGGAAAAATTAGGTCTAAAATGGGACATCCAAAACCTTTTAATTTAAAATTAATTGGTGTTGGAAACGAGCAATGGGGACCAGAATACATCGAAAGATACAAAGTTTTTGAAAAAGCCATCAAATCAAAATATCCTACAATGACAATTGTTTCGGGAGCTGGACCATTTCCAGAAGGAGATTATTTTGAGTATGGAACTAAAGAACTCAAAAAACTTAACGCCGAAATTGTAGATGAACATTATTATAAAAATCCACAATGGTTTCGAGATAATGCCATTCGTTATGACAGTTATGACCGTAAAGGTCCAAAAGTATTTGCTGGAGAATATGCCGCCCAAAGTGTGGCAATTGCCAGTCCTGATAACAAAAATAATTGGGAATGTGCTTTTTCCGAAGCGGCTTTTATGACTGGATTGGAAAGAAATGCCGAAGTGGTTCACTTAACATCTTATGCTCCGTTAATGGCTCACGCCGAAGCGTGGCAGTGGACGCCAGATATGATTTGGTTTAACAATTTAGAATCCTATGGTTCAGCAAATTATCAGGTTCAAAAATTATTTTCGACCAATAAAGGAACCGATTTATTAGCTATTACCAGGGACGGAAAAGCAGTAACGGGACAAAATAATTTGTTTGCATCAGCAGTTAAAGATGTAATCACCAGAGAAATAATTATAAAATTGGTAAATGCTTCAGCGAATGCCCAAGACTTAAATATTGATTTTAAAGGTAATAAATTCCAATCAAAAGGAAAGGTGACAACACTTACAAGTGCCAAATTAGACGATGTAAATTCTTTTGAATCTCCGACAAAAATTAGCCCAACAGAAAGCGAAATTAAATGCAATGGAGATAAAGTTTCAATCAATTTGCCAGCCCATTCAGTATCTGTTTTAAAGTTAAAATTGAAATGAAAGCATTAAAATTAAATTTAGATAATCAGTTGTGTTTAATTTCTCTCTAAAATTACTTTTTTGCGAGGTTTTGAAAAAAATATTGAAGCTGAATTAAGTGTTTACAGTACACTTAAAAAATAAATATAGTATATTTGTCTTTACAATTAAAAGAATCAAGAATGAAAAATTACGTGATAGGATTAGACTACGGCTCAGACTCTGTTCGTGCTGTTCTAATAGATGCCGAAAATGGACAAGAGTTGGCCTCGGATGTGTGTCATTACAAAAGATGGGCAAATAAGGAATATTGTAATGCCTCAATCAATCAATTTCGCCAGCATCCTTTGGATCATATCGAAGGTTTAGAATCTACTATCAAAGCCGTTGTTGCTGCCGGCAAAGTTGATCCTTTACAAATAAAAAGCATTTGTATTGATACCACAGGATCATCTCCAATTCCAGTTACCAAGGACGGAACTCCTTTAGCTTTGACAAAAGGTTTTGAACACAATCCGAATGCGATGATGGTGTTGTGGAAAGATCATACCGCCATAAACGAAGCCAACGAAATCAATGAATTAGCCGCCAATTGGGGTGGAGAAAATTTCACCAAATATGAAGGCGGAATTTATTCATCAGAATGGTTTTGGGCAAAAATTTTACACGTGGTTCGCGAAGACTCGACCGTGAAAAACGCGGCTTACACTTGGATGGAACATTGCGATATGATGACCTATTTATTGATTGATAACAAAGATTTAAAATCATTCAAAAGAAGTCGATGTGCAGCAGGACACAAAGCGATGTGGCACAAAGATTGGAATGGTTTGCCACCGGTAGAATTTTTAGGAAAATTAGATCCATACTTGGCGACACTTCGCGGAAACCTCTATGATGAAACGTATACTTCAGATGTAGTTGCAGGAAAACTAAATCAACAATGGGCTACCAAACTAGGTCTTACGACTGATACAATGATTGCGGTTGGAACTTTCGACGCACATTCGGGAGCTATTGGCGCCAAAATTGACGAGTATGTTTTAGTTCGCGTTATGGGAACTTCAACTTGTGATATTATTGTAGCTTCCAAGGAAGTAATTGGAACAAAAACTGTAAAAGGAATTTGCGGACAAGTAGATGGTTCCGTAATTCCGGGTTATATTGGTCTTGAGGCGGGACAATCTGCTTTTGGTGATGTCTTGGCTTGGTTCAAAGATACATTGTCTTGGCCTTTAGACAATTTAGTTTATACGTCCAGTCTTTTATCTGATGAACTAAAAATACAATTAAAAGCTCAAATAGAAGCTAATTTTATAAAAACGTTGATACAACAAGCCGAAGCTATTCCGTTGTCGGAGAGTATTCCTACGGCTTTGGATTGGGTAAACGGGCGACGAACTCCTGATGCTAATCAAGGATTGAAAAGTGCCATTTCAAACATTTCGTTAGGAACAACAGCACCGCACCTTTTCAAAGCTTTAATCAATGCTATCTGTTTTGGATCCAAGAAAATCGTGGACAGATTTGAGGAAGAAGGCGTCCGTATTGACAGTGTAATTGGTATTGGAGGCGTCGCCAGAAAATCGCCATTTATTATGCAAACTTTGGCGAATGTTTTAAACAAGCCTATAAAAGTAGCCGCTTCAGATCAGGCACCAGCGTTGGGTGCAGCTATTTACGCGGCCGTTGTTGCAGGGATTTACCCAAACGTAATTGAAGCCAGTAAAAAAATGGGAAGCGATTTCGAAAGCGAATATTTCCCAGAATTAGACAAAGTAGAAGCCTATCAAGAATTGATGGATTCTTACTCTGAATTAGCTCAATTTATTGAAACCCATATTGAAAAAAAGATTTTTCATCCAGTAGAATAAAAAGCGGGTTCCTCACAACCAAAATTTAAATATTCATCGGAAGAAATTATAACAAAATAAACAGTATCGAATGAGTTCAAAATATACAGCTTTAAAACAAGAATGCTACGAGGCAAATATGCAATTGAATGCCTTGAATTTGGTAGTTTATACTTTTGGAAATGTAAGTGCCGTGGATAGAGAAAATGGTGTTTTCGCCATCAAACCTAGCGGTGTTCCTTATGAAGATTTGAAACCTGAAGATATTGTTATTGTCGATTTTAATAATAATATTATCGAAGGAACGAAACGACCTTCATCTGACACGAAAACGCATGCATATTTATACAAAAACTGGTTAAATATAGGCGGCATAGCTCATACTCACGCCACCTATTCTGTGGCTTGGGCACAATCGCAACGCGATATTCCAATTTTTGGAACCACTCATGCAGATCACCTAACAGTTGATGTTCCTTGTGCTGCTCCAATGAGTGACATACTTATTGAAGGGAATTACGAACACAATACTGGAATCCAAATTTTGAATTGTTTTAAAGAAAAAAATCTTTTGTATGAAGAAGTAGAGATGATTCTTATTGGAAATCACGGGCCATTTACTTGGGGGTCAACCGCCGCAAAAGCAGTTTACAACAGTAAAGTTTTAGAAGTTGTGGCCGAAATGGCGTTTCTCACGTTGTCGATAAATCCAAATGCACCAAGATTAAAAGATTCGCTTATTAAAAAACATTTTGAACGCAAACACGGAAAAGATTCGTATTACGGTCAGTAAAGATTGCAGATTTGAGATTGAATTTTATAATTAAACGATTAAATAAAAAATAATGATAGATATTGCTCAAAAAGAAATTTGGTTTGTAGTAGGAAGCCAGGAGTTATACGGTGAAGAAACACTAAGAAAAGTTGCCGAACATTCGCAAATAATTGCAAAAAAATTGGACGCGTCATCAAAAATACCTGTAAAATTGGTGTACAAAGATGTGGTGAAATCCCCAGCTCAGATTACAAATGTATGCTTGGAAGCCAATTCGAACAAAAACTGTATTGGTATCGTAGCTTGGATGCACACTTTCTCACCAGCCAAAATGTGGATTGGGGGACTTAGTATTCTTAAAAAACCATTGTGTCATTTGCACACACAATTCAATGCTGAAATTCCTTGGAGCAGCATCGATATGGATTTTATGAATTTAAATCAATCAGCTCACGGAGATCGAGAATTTGGATTTATAATGTCAAGAATGCGCAAAAAACGCAAAGTAATTGTTGGACATTGGGAAGACGAACGCGTTCAAACCAAATTAGGAAATTGGAGCAGAGTAGCCTTGGGTTGGAATGAACTGCAAAATTTAAAAGTAGCCCGTATTGGTGACAATATGCGAGAAGTAGCCGTTACCGAAGGCGATAAAGTAGAAGCCCAAATTCGTTTTGGTGTTTCAGTAAACGGTTTCGATTCTTCGGATGTGACCAAACATATTGATAAAGTTACCGAGCAACAATTGAATGATTTATTGGCAGTTTACGAAGCTTCCTATAATTTATCCGACGATTTAAAAGAAGGTGGAGCCAAAAGACATTCGTTAGCAGACGCTGCAAAAATAGAATTGGGATTACGAGCTTTTCTTGAAGAAGGAGGTTTTGGCGCATTTACAGATACTTTCGAAAATTTGGGTGCTTGGAAACAATTACCAGGAATTGCCACTCAACGCCTTATGGCCGATGGATATGGTTTTGGTGGCGAAGGCGATTGGAAAACTGCAGCAATGGTCAGAGCTTTAAAAGTTATGAATGTGGGTCTTGAAGGAGGAACTTCCTTTATGGAAGATTACACGTATCACTTTACACCTCAAAAATCGTATGTGCTGGGCTCACATATGCTTGAAATTTGTCCGTCAATTGCCGACGGAAAACCAAGTTGCGAAGTGCATCCGTTGGGAATCGGAGGAAAAGAAGATCCAGCTCGTTTGGTATTTAATTCTCCTGCTGGCGAAGCTATCAATGTATCTTTAGTAGATATGGGAACTCGTTTCCGTTTGATCGTAAACGAAGTTGTTGCCGTAAAACCATTGGCTGAATTGCCAAAATTACCTGTAGCACGCGTATTATGGAATTGTAAACCGAACCTTGATATTGCCGCCACTGCATGGATTCTTGCTGGTGGAGCGCATCATACTGTTTACAGCCAAGCAGTGACAACCGATTTTATGGAAGATTTTGCTGATATTGCAGGAATTGAACTTGTTGTAATTGATAATCAAACAACAATTCGTAATTTTAAAGATACTTTGAATGCCAATGAAGCGTATTTTCACATTTTCCAACACGGTTTATAAAAAAAAATTGTCTGAAAGTCTAAATCAATGTTTTTGAGACATTCATACTTTTAAACCATAATTAATTAACCAAAAAAACCACAAATTATGAATGTATTAAAACGTTGTATTTCTGTTTTTTCCTTACTAAGTTTAGTTTTTCTTATTGCACAATGTAAAGGGAACCAAAAAGAGGAAAAGCAAGAAAATACAATCCAAAAAACGGACAATGTGTATATAAATAAAAAAGAATACGGAACAACTTCTGCGGGTCAAAAAGTAGATGTTTACACATTGAAAAACCAAAAAGGGATGGTAGTAAATATTCTGACTTATGGCGGAATTATCTCCTCATTAAAAGTGCCGAATAAAGCAGGAGTTTCTGAAGAAGTTGTAATTGGTTTTAATAATTTAGAACAATATACTAAAGCTAATCCTTATTTTGGAGCGCTTATCGGAAGATATGGAAACCGAATTGCAAAAGGCAAATTTATTTTGGACGGAAAAGAATATGTATTGGCAACCAACAATGGCAAGAATGCCTTACACGGTGGACCTGAAGGTTTTCATAGAAGAATTTGGACTGCCGAAGAAGCCAAAGGTGGAGACATTGCTACATTAAAATTAAAATATGTAAGTAAAGATATGGAAGAAGGATATCCCGGAAACTTGACTGTTTTTGTGACTTATACTTTAAATAATGACAATTCATTAGACGTACTTTATGAAGCGAATACCGATAAGAAAACGGTAGTAAATTTGACACAACATTCATACTTTAATTTATCTGGAGATTTTTCGAAATCAATTTTAAATGATAAAATTACTATCGATGCGGATAATTTAGTTCCCGTAGATGCTGATTTAATTCCTACAGGAAAATTGACCGATGTAACTAATACGCCTTTTGATTTTAGAAAACCAAGAATCATCGGTGCTGACATTGCAGCAAAAGATGACCAATTAATCAAAGGGAAAGGATACGATCATTGCTGGGTGCTAAACAATCAAGATAAAGGTTTTAGATTTGTAGCTTCTGCATACAACCTGGCAAGCGGAAGATTACTTGAAGTTTATTCTGACCAGCCCGGAATTCAGTTTTATTCCGGAAATTTCTTAGACGGAACTCTTCCAATGAGGAACGGTGGAACTTATGCTCACAGAACTGGTTTGTGTTTAGAGACCCAACATTATCCTGATTCACCTAATCAAAAAGATTTTCCCACTACTGAGCTAAATCCTGGTGAGAATTACAAAACAAAAACAACGTTTAAATTCTCTGTAAAACGTTAAAAACTAATAGTAGACAAAATTAATATTTTGTTAAAAAATAATTAAAAATGGTTCGTTTTTAATGTAGTAGTTAGTACTAAAAACTTTGATTAAAGGATGTAATTATGTTGTTTTTGTTGTTCATATATTTATCGTTGTAACTTAATTATTGACAGAATAAAACTAAAAAGAGAGTAATTTACTCTCTTTTTAGTTTTAAAACGAACACTTAAATTATTGTAGGTATCATTAAATTTTGATTACAAACCCACCATAAGGTTTCATTTTAACTGTAAATTTACTGCCTTTTGAAACAATATTATTTCTAAATCCACTCTCATTTTCGTCGATAATATTTCCAGTTTTATTGGTAACAAAAGACAAATCAATTTCAATTTCTTTAGCAGTATTTTCTCCGTTTACTCCCACGATATGCCAAATGGTGCCTTTTTTTCTGGCCATAATAATATACTTTCCAGGATAACCTTCAATAAATTTTGAATCGTCCCAATTCGTTGGAATGTCTTTTAAATAATTGACGACAAATAGCGGCATTTTTGCCATTCCATCTGGCGTTTCCGCAATGTGTTGAATGCCCGACAAAAATAAAACTGGTAAAGCCAATTCGAAAGCAGGAGTCGTAATTCTCTTTATATTTGGTATAGAATCCAAGACCATCGGAGTAAAATCCATTGGGTCAAAAACGTTGCGTGTAAAGGGGATTATGGTGCAATGACTTGGTTGTAAATTTGCATCCGCTTGAATAAAAGTGATAAATTCTTCACCTTTGATTGCCTCGGTGGTAAGTAGATTTGGATAAGTACGTTGCCAACCTCTAGGCAAAGTAGCTCCATGTAAATTAATTAATAATTTATGATCGGCGGCATCTTTTAGCAACGCGTGATAATAAGCAATCATTGATTGTCCATCGCCACCAAAGAAGTCTACTTTTATACCTGCGATTCCCATTTTATTAAGTTTAGTAAACTCTTTGACTCTGTCATCGTGGTTCAATAATTTGCTTTTTGGTTCATAAACAGTGCTGTTCCAACTTCCCGAAGAATTGTACCAAACTAATAATTTTATATTTTTGCTTTTGGCATAAGTAGCCAATTCTTTTGTTTTTTCCTCACCAATTCTTTTATTCCAATCAGCATCAATCAAACAATAAAGCCACTTCATTTTTGAGGCATAATCTATGAATTTCAAAGTGGTTTCATAATTTACCGAATCATCTTTCAATAAAACCCAACTCCAGGAAGCCAACCCGCTTTTTATAAATGACGTGTCCATAATAATTGCTGGTTCGGCCAAATCGGTTCCCAGTGTGCTTTCTGTTATTGTTTTTAAGGAACCAATAGCAATGATTCTCCAAGGAGTGAACCAAGGCAATTGAGATTCAGGATTTAGTGCGCCGCCGGGAAAAACTTCCTCTTTTTGCGGAAAAGTCAGCTGCATTGCATTTGAAGTATCATTGTAAATCAAATGGCTTCCACAATACTTTTCGTGCAAACCAGACTCCGAAATTAGAAGCCAAGTGTCATTTGAATTAAACAAAGCAGGATAAACCCATCCTTCTCCAATCGCTGATTTTGTGTTTACGGGAAGTCCCATTTCATAATGTTCTTCATAAGAAGGATTGACTTCGCTCCATCCTGTTTTTGCTTTTGACATAGGTTGCAACCAAGCTTTTGCAGCGGCATCAAAATTATAAGAAGTCTTTTCTTCTGTAATTTTTTTGATTTCTCGGGAAGTTTCTGGAAAATAATATCGCAGAGCAACCCCGTCATTGGATAGTTGAAAAATAATATCGATTAAATTTGCTTTACTATTTTGCAAATGAACAATGTATTGATTAGCTGAATAGTTAATGTTTTTTCGTTTCCCTTGAAGCATAGAATACGTTGATTTAATAGATTTAGCTTCGGTAACCTTAATGATTTTTAAATCAGTATAAAAATTGGCATCTTCTCTTATAATTCCGAGTTCGGAAGTGTTGATTACCAATTTATCTTTATGATAAACTCTATACACAGGAGTTTTATTTGAAGATAATTCAAATTCGATTTTTATTGTTTTGTTAGCGTTAACAAATACATTATCTGATTTTTTTTTGACAAATGAAGTCAGTGATAATAGTAATAACAACAACGGGAAAATTTTTTTCATAATAAAGTGTCTAATTTACACTTACAAAAATAATCAAAATTTATTTAGTATTTCAACTATACCTATTTATACTCCAGTTATTTATTTTGGAAGTATTTTATTTGCATTTAATTTCATTGGTAAAATAGCCTAAAGTAAAATTAATTTGTTTTTATGTAATTAATTTAATTACATTTGTAAATGTATTTTATACACTTATTAATTGCTTTGAATTTATGTGCTTAAAAATAGCTGTTTAAGTAGAATTATAAAAATTAAATTTATTCAAGTACATCGTATTTAATTAGTAAAGTGAACAAAAAAAATCTGACAATGCAGCAGTAAATAATAGTTAAGCACTAGCTGTCTCAATAGTATAAACAGCTAATTTCGATCACTCTGAAAAAGCTATGGGCGTTGATTTTTTAAATATTTTACATTCAGAATATCTAAAACGTTAACCGAGAGAAATGAATTGGTTTTTTAAGATTGTTTCTTTGTAGATGCGGGTCATTTATCTGCTTAGTTATTATGCACTAACAAGTATTAAAAATCAAAAATTTGGTATACAAATAAACAAGTTTGTAAAGAAATCCTAAAATATATTGAATAAGGAAAGTAAACATTAAATAAATAAATTATGAAATTTTTTATTGACACAGCAAATTTAAAAGACATTAAAGAAGCTAACGACTTAGGTATTCTCGATGGCGTAACCACTAATCCATCGCTTATGGTGAAGGAAGGAATTACGGGAGCAAACAATATCACTGCACATTACGTAAAAATATGCGAATTGGTGAATGGTGATGTAAGTGCCGAAGTAATCGCGACAGACTTGGCAGGAATGATTGCCGAAGGAGAAAAATTGGCCGCTTTGCATCCGCAAATCGTTGTAAAAATTCCAATGATAAAAGAAGGCATCAAAGCTATAAAATACTTTTCGGATAAAGGAATAAAAACCAACTGTACTTTGGTATTTTCGGCAGGTCAAGCACTTTTGGCTGCAAAAGCCGGAGCTACTTATGTTTCGCCTTTCATCGGAAGATTAGACGATATTTCAACAGACGGAATGGCCTTAATTGATGAAATCAGACTGATTTACAACAATTATGGTTATAAAACTCAGATTTTAGCAGCATCAGTTCGCCACGTGATGCACATTATCAATTGCGCAAAAATTGGTGCCGATGTTATAACCGGTCCTTTAAGCGCGATCGAAGGTTTGCTAAAGCATCCTTTAACAGATATTGGATTGGCTACGTTTTTATCAGATTATCAAAAAGGGAATAGTTAGCAAGTTTTTTAATTATATTTTGGCGTAATGGACAAAATTAATGCTCAAAACCTTGTCAAGTCACATTCTTATTATCTTTGAAGCAAATCAAAGACTATGAATAAAAAAAGTGCTTTTACTGTGGTAAAGGATTTACGAAGAAAAATGGATTTGTAAATGGTG
>JACMRQ010000077.1 GCA_014376355.1 Arcicella sp.
CGTTATCGTAATTTAAAAGTGACGTTTTATCTGAAGAAATATTATTATCTTTTGGAATAGTTTTGCAACTAAGAAAATTGAAAACTATCAATGATAGGATAACATAAAAAGGAAGGATTTCTTTTTTCATAGTTTGAGGGGGTATGTTTATATTGAGTCGAAAATTAATCAATAATAAACCTAATTAAATAATTCAGGCAGGATTTAACCCCCAATGGAATTGCCTGCCTGAATTTACTTTCAATAAATTAATAACTTTGATTTTGTTTCAAATAGCCAGGCAAATTTGAAGCTCCATCAACGGCAGTTTGTGGAATTGGGAAGATTCTTTTGAATTTATCGGTATTATTTTTTTCTGTCCAAGTTCCTTCGTATTTTCCAAAACGAATCATGTCAGTTCTTCTTTGGTGTTCCCAATAAAACTCAAATCCACGTTCTTTAAATAAAATATCCAAACTCATTTCTTTCAACATTGGGGCTGGATTTGTTCTTGATGCTCTCACCAAATTTACATCTGCCAAGGCACTGGAAACATCGTTACTTTTACGCATTTTTGCCTCGGCACGCATCATATAAATATCCGCTAAACGAAGAATTACAATATCGGCATCCCCAAAATTTCTACCACTTGCAGATTTCTTGCTGAATTCATATTTTTCTACTCTAAATCCCGTTGAATAATTACTTCCAGCCGTAGTGAAATCAACTTGTTCGGTGAACTCTACAGGTAGCGTTGACTTGTTTCTTGAATCATTAAAAAGCTTACCAACCTTAAAGTTTTTGCCATCTTTACACTTCAAGAAAACGCCATTTCTTCTGATTAATCCGTATTGTTGTCCTCTCAGAATTCCACGGTTAATATTGTAATCCGTAGCAGAAACGCATGAATCAGATGGATTAGAATAGATACTCATGTTTTGCTTGTAAAAACGTGGATCAGCATTTGCGGGATCTATTGGTGCATATTGGTTTACCCAAGTTCTGTAAAAATCTGATGTAATGGCAGGGCCATCAGTACCGTTGGCAACAGGGAACTCTGTTAGTGGAAATTGGTCGCCTGATAATGAAAAATAGGCTAAACGATTATTTCCATTTAATTCAGCCCGTTGATCAATGGCAAAAATTAACTCCTTATTTGAATGATTATCAGACCCAAAAATAGAGAAATAGTCTTTCGATAATTGAAATTGTCCGCCATTAATTATTTTATCGCAGTATTCAACGGCTTTGTCCATATCTTCAGATTTAAAATTGGCTTTATCGGCATAAATATCACGATAAACTCCAGCATTTAGATATAAACGAGCTAATAATCCCCAAACGGCAGATTTTGTCAAACGACCAGGTCCAACGGCATTATCTAAATTTGGTTCAACCGCTAAAAATTCATTTTTCACATATTGAAAAGCCTCTTCACCACGAATTATTGTTGAAGTTTCACCAACGTCTTCTTTCACGAAAACTAATCCAAATAAATCCAATGTCATCATTGAGTAATATGCTCTCATTCCTCTTGCTTCGGCTAAATAAGTTTTAGCACTTGGGTCAGTATTGGTTGGCAAAGTATTCATTGCCGTTATTGCCCTCGACATTCCTTGCTGAATCAAAAGCCAAACACTTCTCAAATTGGGGTCGGTACTTTGATAAGTATGTTGGTGCATGGCAATATAAATTCCATTATCACCCCAATCTGTGCCACCTCGGTAGGGCAAAATAGCTTCATCAGTTGAAATTTCTTGAGCTGCAAAAAGGTTAGTATGGTTAAATAAATCTGGTAAACGAGCGTAAACAGGGGCAATAATTCCATCTGCTGCTTGTTTCTGATTGAGAATTGTTGTTGTTGTTTCATCCAAAATTTGCTCTTCTAATTTGGTACAACTTTCAATAAAGGAGACGCTAAAAAGCATCATCAATAAATATATTTTCTTTTTCATGATTTTAAATTTAAAACGAAATGTTTAAGCCAAATACTAATGTTTTAGCTTTTGGATAACTCAAATAATCAATACCATACGAAGAAACTCCGTTGATTGTTCTATCGGTATTTACCTCGGGGTCGTAACCGTTATATTTGGTTATAATGAATAAATTTTGTCCCGTTACCGATAATCTCAATGCTGAAATCCATCGATTGATTTTTAACGATTTTGTGTTAAAATTATATCCTAACGTTAAATTATTAAGTCTTATAAATGACGCATCTTTGAGGTATCGGGTTGAAACAGGAGCTGAATTATTGGTTGATTCATTTGGAGATTCAACTGCTTCTGGGGTCGTATTAATCCCTTTTGATAATCTCAATTTATAAAAGTTTGAATTTGCCGTATTATCATAAATTTTATTGCCATTCACAGCGTTAAAATTCACCGATAAATCAAAACCTTTGAAGCCAACGTTTCCATAAAGATTATACTGGCTCGTTGGCAAGGCACTTCCTGCGGCAATTCTATCTTTATCTGTTATTATTCCATCGCCATCAACATCTCTGAAAGTACTTACGCCTTTGTCGTCAAAGCCCGTAAATTCTTTCAAGAAAAATGTACCAATTGGCTGACCGTTTAAGTATCCATTAATGGTTGCAGAAGTTAACCCAGAACCCGATGCACTGCCCGAAGGAATAACAGAATAAGGTGAATTATTAACCACATTACTAATAAAAGTAGCATTTCCGCCAATTTCATAACTCAATCCATTGCCTGCTTTATGACGATAACTCAAATCTAATTCTAAACCTTTGTTCGTAATTGTCATGTCCTTTACATTCGTCCAAAAAGTACCAGCTGGTTGCACGGGATCGGCAGGAATAACTTCCAATAAAATATTATTTGACACTTTATTGAAGACATCAATTGAACCCGTTAAAGCTCCCTTGAAGAACCCAAAATCGAGTCCAATATTGGTTTGTGTGGAAACCTCCCATTGAATATTTGGATTGGCTAAACGAGAGTAAGTTGTTCCGGCGGGATAATTGGTTGAACCATCCAATGGATAACTGGTGGTGGCAGAAAGAACCGATGTGAAGAGAGCTTGCGTAATTTTGGAAGGAATTTCTTGATTACCCGTTAATCCCCAACCTGCTCGTAATTTTAGGTTACTCACGGGAGAAGATTTCATAAACTCTTCCTCAGAAATTTTCCAACCCGCTGAAAATGAGGGGAAATATCCGTATTTATTATTTGACCCAAACTTTGAAGAACCATCGGCTCGAAGCGTTGCGGTTAATAAATATTTATCTTTAAACTGATAATTTACCCTTGTAAAAAAAGATTGAAGTTCGCTTTTCACGGCAGAACCAGAAGGCTGATTTTTTGTCAAGGTTAAATCTTGTCCCAATCCTGGGTTGTAAATGGGTTCAACGCCAGTTAAAGGGAATTTATCAATACTGAAACTTCGATTTTGAATGAAGAAATTTTGGTAAGAATAACCCACTAAAACTGAATAATTGTGAAGATTTCCTTCGTGAGTATAAGTCAAATAATTTTCCATTAAACTATTGCTGTTTTTCGCTGAAAGAGTCTCTAAACGTCCAAGTTGCAGCGGTACTGCATTGGGCAAAGATTCAAAATCACGAGTAGCAGTCGAATAATCAATGGCATAATTCAACTTATAAACCAAGCCTTTTGCAATTCTGAATGAAGGAGAAATATTACCAATGAGTCGGTTTGTAGTGGTTATATCTTTTTGTAAATTGACAGAAATTAAAGGATTAATTACATTTTGATAGGTTGCTAATTGCCCTTTATCATCGTAGACAGGATAAGTTGGATTAATTGAAATGGCACTTCCAATCATGGTTTCGATGGGAGGACGGTTGTTTTCTGTGAATGAAGCATTCAGATTAGCTTCCACAACTAAACGGTCTTCTAAGAATTTTTGATTAACATTTATCCTACCTGTATATCGGTTTAAATCACTGGCTTTTAAAATTCCTTCTTGATTTTGAAGTCCAAACGAAGCGTAGTAAGTCAGCTTTTCAGCTCCACCTGCCAGCGTTAAATTATAGTTTTTTGTATAAGCAGTTCGAGTAACTTCCTTTTGCCAGTCTGTATTTCCCTTTAAATCTTCCAGCACGCCACCAGCTTTTGGAACCTGTAAGCGGTATTCATCCGCTGAGAAAACAGGTAAAGGTCTTGTTAGATTTGAAATACCAACAGAAGAAGAAAAATTAACGGTTGAAACGCCTGCTTTTCCTTTTTTAGTGGTAATCAAAATCACACCATTAGCTCCTCTTGCTCCATAAATTGCCGTAGCAGAAGCGTCCTTCAACACATCCATTGATTCAATATCTTGTGGATTCAAAAAAGTTAATGGATTGGTTGCTCCACCCGTACTTGAATTATCTATTGCCAAACCATCAATCACGAAAAGGGGAGTACTACCCGTTCTTACACCTCCAGGACCACGAATGGTGATTCCTTGAATTGAACCAGGTTCGCCACTGGCAGAAGTTACATTTACACCTGCAACTTTACCTTGTAAAAGTTCTTGCGGAGAATTGACGATTCCTTTGTTAAAATCTCCACTTTTTACTGATTTTACGGAACCAGTTAAATCAGCTTTTTTGATACTTCCGTAACCCACAACAACAACCTCACTAAGGTCTTTGATGTCTTGGATGAGAGAGACATCAATTTTTGTCCTATTTCCAACTGTAACTTCTTGTGAAAGGTAGCCTACAAAACTAAAAATTAAAACAGTCTGTGAATTTGGAATAGTAAGGGAATAATTGCCATTAACATCAGAAGTTGCTCCTACATTTGAGCCTCTGATTTTGACATTAACACTCGGAACACCTTCCTTGGAGTCGGAAGAAATTACTTTTCCCGAAACTGAAAATTTTTCAGGTTTATTTTGGGAAAAAGTGACATTTACGGATAGTAAGAAGAAGGCTATCCATAAATATTTTTTGGAATTGGTAATGGAAAAGTTAATCATATTTTTGTATTTAGGTATTATGATAAAGAAATTTAACTCTTGAATCATTTAAAAAACAAAATTACCGTTCACTTTTATGTTGTATGTTATCGTAACATTATCTGTTAGTTAGCAATTAGTGTTTTAATTCAATACAAATTAATTAAATTATTTAAGTATATACGTTAGTAAACCCGACAATATTTTAAAAATCAAGCTATTAGCAGCTTCTTTTATCTAAAATGGAGATTTTACAAAATTGTAGAATTATTATTTTCTTTTAAAATATCAGTACAATCGTACCGCCAATAATTAATAAGGCACCCACGACTGTTTTTATGGTTAACTCCTCACCCAAGAATAAAAAAGATAAAGCAATTGTCAAAGCTACACTAAGTTTATCCACGGGAGCAACCTGCGAAACCTTCCCGATTTGCAGAGCCTTGAAATAAAATATCCAAGATAGTCCAGTTGCTACGCCTGAAATGACCAAGAAAATGATATTTTGTTTTGATAAAGACATAATCCCTTTTTGTTCGCCCCTTGCCAAAACAATTCCCCAAGCCACCATTAAAATGATGATTGTACGAATGGCAGTGGCTAAGTTTGAATTGACTCCAGTAATGCCAATTTTAGCAAAAATAGCGGTCAATGAAGCAAATAAAGCCGAAAGTAAAGCATATAACCACCACATAATTTTTTGAGTTTATTATTTATATTTCCGATAATACAAAACCTTCAGAATCAATCATCTGTATAATTTTTCCCATCTTTTTCTGAATAATTTTGAAATGATGTTCATCTTCTGGAATAATTAATGAAATGGCTTCTCCCGATGATTCTGCCCGTCCTGTACGCCCGATACGATGCACGTAATCTTTGGGAGAACGGGGTAATTCATAATTTATCACAAAGGGTAAAAACTGAATATCAATTCCTCGGGAAGCTAAATCGGTAGCAACCAACACATTTGTTTTGCCTTTTTTGAAACGATTTAAAGCTTCCGTTCTGGCACTTTGGCTTTTTTTACTATGAATTGCCATTGCTTCAATACCGTTTTTTTGTAATTTATCAGTTAAATTATCAGCAGTTCTTACCGAGGAAACGAAAATCAACACTTGTTTCATTTCTTTATTTTTAATGAGATAACGCAATAATGGACCTTTCTTTTCTGGCGAAACTCGGTAGGCAGTTTGCTTAATTAAATCCATATTCTTTTCTTCTGCTTCCACTTCAATTCGGATGGGATTACACAAAAGAACTTCCTGAATCAGCTTGCTTTCAGTATCCAAAGTAGCTGAAAATAAGATATTTTGACGTTTTGCAGGTAATAAAGCAAAAAGTTGATTTACTTCTTCTTGAAAATTCAAATCCAACATTTTGTCGGCTTCATCCAAGACTAACACTTCAATTTTGGAAAGATTTACCGATTGCGTTGACACCAATTCCAACAAACGTCCAGGCGTAGCAACTAAGATTTCTGTATTCTTCAAAGTCATCATTTGCTGGTTTAGCGTAATGCCACCAAACACCGCATTATGCTTGACAGGAATGGTCAAATGTTTACTGAAACCCGCAATGACATCACCAATTTGAACCGCTAATTCACGGGTTGGAACGAGTATTAAAACCTTCAAATGTAGATTTCTGGTAGGTTTTTTACGTTGAAATAACTCTAAAATTGGCAATACAAAACTGGCGGTTTTTCCAGAACCCGTTTGAGCAATTCCCAATACACTTTGACCTTCCAAAATTACAGGAATTGCTTGAATTTGAATGGGATATGGCTCCGTATATTGCTGTTCGGTAACTGCTTTAAGAATTGATTCAGATAAACCAAGAGAAGAAAATGTCATATATTTTTGAAGTTGGATTGTCGATATTTTAATAATTATCAAAGTAAAATAATGGTATCAAAGGTACGATTATTTATACAATCCAGTAAATTTGTATCTTTACAAAACCACTTATCCACGATAATGCTTCAAACCGCATCTTGATAAACCTCATGAAAAAAAATATTGATTATTTTCTCAGCATTATTTATTTAGTGTATTTCTTCCTGATATTGCTTGTTTTCCACCCATTACAAATTATTTGTTATGAACTTTTTGGGCAACGAACTCATCAAAAATTGGTTCAAGTAATGAATTTCTTTTTACTTTATGGGACAATAATTTTAGGAACAAGTTTGAAATTTATCAATAAAACTATTTTGCCAACTGACCGCCCCATCATTTTTGTGGCTAATCATCAAAGTCTTTTTGATATTATTGGGATGATTTGGTATCTCAGAAAAAACTTTCCCGTATTTGTTTCAAAGCAGGAATTATCAAAGGGTATTCCTTCGATTTCCTATAATCTGCAAAAAAGTGGAGCTGCTTTAATCGACCGTGAAGATGGGAAACAAGCGGTTGTAGAAATTGCTAAATTAGGAAAAATGATAGAAGAAACGAAGTTTTCTGCTTGTATTTTTCCCGAAGGTACACGTTCAAAGACAGGCATTATGAAGTCATTTGCCGTTGGTGGTGTTGCCATTTTGATGAAGAAATCACCGAATGCTTTAATCGTTCCCGTGGCAATTGAAAATGTTAATAAGTTAAATCCAAAAGGATATTTTCCATTGGTAAGTATGCAAAATCTTAGGTGGACGGTGCTTTCCCCCATTGAAAGATCCAATAAAACACCCGAAGAAGTAGTGGAGGAGGCGAGACGTGCCATTGCGGAGATTGTTGAGAAATGATTATGTGATAATTTGGAAATATTAATATTCAAGGACGACTTCGCTCAAAATGATGTCGTCCTTATTTTTTTTTAATCCATCTAACAGAAAAGGGAAAGAATCGAATTATTTTACTTGTTGGTCGAATAAAAAATGATTTTATGTAGATTTTTTATTAATTTTCGTACTTTTATCACAAAAAATATCAGAATTATGAAATACATTTTACCTATCTCAAAAACTTATCATTTTAAGTTTTATTTATTTTCAATCTGTCTTCTTTTTATGCTCGTGAAGAATGATTTCAATCTTCATGCTCAAAATATTCCTGAAGAAAATCGTTTTACGAAAGTCATTTTAGGAGATAAATTAGATGAACCCTTGGAAATGACTTTGCTGAAAGATGGACGAGTTTTGTTTATCGAACGTAAAGGAGCTTTAAAGCAATATGACCCAAACACAGGAGCGATAAAAACTTTGGCAACCATTCCTGTCAATACAAAATATACCAATGCTAAAGGACAGAAACGGGAAGCTGAAGAAGGTTTAATGGGATTGGTACATGACCCAAATTTTGAGCAGAATCATTGGATTTATATGTATTATGCCGATACCGAAAAAACACAACACGTCTTGGCTCGTTGGGAATTGAAAGGGGAGGAGTTAGTTGAAAGTTCTAAAAAAGTAGTGTTGAATGTACCTACGCAACGGGAAGAATGTTGTCATACGGGCGGTGGAATGGTTTTCGACAAATCTGGAAACCTTTATTTAACGGTTGGAAATAATACTTCAAACAGTGGAACGGAAGGTTACGCAAATTTAGATGAACGTAAAGGCTGGGCATATTGGGACGACCAAAGAGGAGCAGGGAATACCAACAGTTTGACTGGAAAAATACTGAGAATAACTCCTCAGAATGATGCAACTTACACGATTCCAAAAGGAAATTTATACGAAACATTACCGAATAATGGCGATGGTTTAGTGAAAAAGGAAATTTATACCATGGGACACCGCAACCCTTGGCGACCAAGTGTTGATAGCAAAACGGGTTATTTATATTGGGGTGAAGTTGGTCCAGATGCATCGAACGATGGCGAGCAAGGACCCAAAGGATACGATGAATTTAATCAAGCAAAAAAGGCTGGAAATTTTGGATGGCCTTATTTCATTGGTGATAATAAAGCTTATACCGATTGGGATTTTGAAGCTAAGAAAGTACGCCCAAATTCAAAATATGATCCTTTAAATTCAATCAATGATTCGCCCAATAATACTGGTTTGAAACAATTGCCTCCCGCTGAAAAGGCTTTTATTTGGTATCCTTATGGTATTTCTGAAGAATTTCCTTTGGTGGGGAGTTCGGGAAGAAGTGCAACTGGCGGTCCTGTTTTTCGTAAATCAGACTTCCCAATTGGCAAGCGAGTTTTCCCCAATTATTACGAAGGAAAATGGCTTATTACGGACTTTATGCGTGGTTGGATTATGGCTGTTACGATGGACGAAAATGGTAACTATAAATCCATGGAACGGTTCATGCCAAAAACTGATTTCGGTAGTGCCATTGACATGGATTTTGCTCCTGATGGCGATTTGTATGTATTGGAATATGGTTCGGCATGGTTTAGAGGAAATGATAATGCTCGACTTGTAAAAGTGGAATATAATGGAGGCAATCGAATGCCAAAAGTAGTGGCTTCGGCAGATAATTTAACGGGAGCAGTTCCGATGAAAATTAATTTTTCCTCGAAAGGAACGATGGATTTTGACGGTGATAAATTGACCTATTTATGGGAAGTAAAGAACAAGGCGGGAAAACGAATTTTCAAAACGGAAAACCCCAGCGTAACCTTTGATAAGGCAGGTATTTATGAAGTTACCCTGACCGTGAAAGACAGCAAAGGCTCAAAAAATAGTGAATTTTTAGAGGTAAAAGTGGGTAACGAATCGCCAGCAGTTGCTTTTAATATCAAAAAGGGAAATAAAACTTTCTATTTTCCTGATAGACCAATTGAATATGAAGTAAGTGTTGCCGATAAAGAAGATGGAAATTTGAATAGTGGAAAGATAAAGGCTGAACAAGTGGCGGTAAGTATTGATTATATGCCTATTGGTTATGATAAAATTGAGGTTTCACAAAATCACAGAGGCGTTGATGCTTCGGCATTTGCTTCGATGGGCGAAAGAATGCTTGGTAAAAATGACTGTAAATCTTGTCACATTATTGATAGAAAATCGGTTGGACCAAGTTATCAGGATGTTGCTAATAAATATAAAGGTGATAGCAAAGCGGTTGAAAATCTATCAAAAAAGGTAATTGCTGGTGGTGGAGGCGTTTGGGGTGAACACATGATGGCGGCTCATCCACAAATTTCACAAGCGGAAGCCAATATTATTGTTCAATATATTTTAAATATTAACGAGCCTATTACCATAAAATCTTTACCAACCAAAGGTTCTTATGCAACTAAAGTTCCCGATGGACAGACGCCAAATGGTTCATATATTTTGCGTGCGGCCTATAAAGATAAAGGTACGAAAGGCATGAAATCTTTAGCAACGGAAGATTTAATTGTATTAAGAAATGCCACGTTGAATCCCGAAATGGCGGATAAATCTAAAGGAACGCAACTAATGATTACGCCATCAAGAGCTTTTTCAATGATTGGTAATGATTCATATTTAGGTTATTCTAACATTGATTTAAACGGAATTAGTGAAATTGAGATTTCAGCCCAAGCACAAACACGGATTGGAGCTGCTGGAGGAATATTTGAAGTAAGAATAGATTCTCCAACGGGGAAATTAATTGGTCAGAGTGATAGAATTGAACCTAAAGGAATGCGAGTGATGCCGCCAGTCGTTACTGCACCTGTTGCTGCTACTACAACGTCTGCGAATAGTCAACCTGCTCAACCAGTACCTGCTCCCGACCCAGCAGCTCGAAGAAACTTTGGAAGTTCTAAATTAAAAGTAGCAATTCCTGCAAATTCTGGGCAACATGATGTGTATTTTGTCTTTAAAAATGATAAGGCGAAGGATACGCAAGTAGTCATGTCGCTTTCGGGAATTGAGTTTAAAAGTACTGAAGTAAATTAATCAAATCAAAAATATGAAAAATGAAATTTCACGTCGTGGTTTTATGTCTATAATCCCATTGACTACCATCGGATTAATGTTAAGCAGAGATTCGATTTTTGCCAACAATTCGAGCGTTTTAGCTTTTAATAAACCCAATTCAAAATTTGGGGGTGTTCAAATTGGAGCCATTACTTACTCTTACAGAAGTATGCCCCATGATATTGACCAATTGTTGAAATTCTGTGTGGATTGCAACATCAGTGCTATCGAAATGATGGGCGATCCTACTGAAACTTTTGCAGGAAAACCTGTAAGCCCAATTAAAATGGCTGTTATACCGCCAAAGGGAGGGCCACCCCAACGCCAACCATTAACCGACGAGCAAAAAGCCCAAATGGTGGATTATCATAAAAAAGTTTCGGAGTGGCGTGCAACGGCTTCAATGGATAAATTTAAAGAAGTTCGGAAGAAATTCAATGATGCTGGTATTTCAATTTATGCTTTTAAACCCAATGCTATGGGACCAAATAATACAGATGCAGAAGTGGAATTTGCCATGAAAGCAGCGAAGGCTTTGGGAGCAACTTCTGTAACAATAGAAATTCCAACGGACCCTGCTCAGTCTAAAAGATTGGGAGATTTAGGAGAAAAACATAAAGTTTATGTTGGCTATCATGCTCACTTACAGGCAACTGATACACTTTGGGATGTTGCTTTGGCACAATCACCCTACAATTCGATGAACCTTGATTGTGGACATTATATTGCTGTTGGGGGTAAAAATACCAAAGAATCATTGTTTGCTTTAATTGAATCTAAGCACGACAGAATCACGAGTATGCACATCAAAGACCGCACGGATGATGGCAAACAGAATTTGGCTTGGGGACAAGGAAATACACCGATTAAGGAAATTTTATTATTAATGAAAAATAAAAAATATACATTTCCTATCAGTATTGAATTAGAATATGACATTCCCGAAGGTTCAGATGCGGTGAAAGAAGTTGCAAAATGTGTAGAGTATGCTAAAAACATTTTGGTTTAATAACTCAATACCTGTCAGTACATTTGTCCTGACAGGTATTTTTTACAAATTGAATTTATCTCAAATCCGAATAAAAATTTTCTTCTTATACATCCAATCCAAAATTAGCCATTCAAAAAACAGAATAAGCCCTCCATGCACGAGTGTACGATAAGGAATTCCAAAAACGCTGTCGTAATTCTCACCTAAATGGATATACAATGATTTTGAAATATAGCTATCAATAGTATGAGCAAAAATATACGCTGCAATCGAATTTGTTCCGATAATCATTAACCAATATCCCCATTTTTGCTTCTGTTTGATATCAATTCCGTAATAGAAAAAAGCCATTAATAAAAAACACCAACCACCACTAAAAATCACCCAAGTAGGTGTCCAAATGCGTTTAACGTTGGGGCAAATCCCTGAATAATTAAGGGCTAAACCAATGATTAATCCTGCAATTCCAACTATCAAAAAACACTTTAATTTATGAATATCAGATTTTTCAGAAATTAAAATATTTCCTGCAAATAATCCTAAAATCATAGTGGTAAGGGTTGGGATGAAACTCAACGTAGCATAACCGCCGCCATTAGCAACAAAGAGATTTTCTCTGGGAAAAAGGTTCAAAAACCAAGTGTCAAACGCCCATGCGAGATTACTATTCTTGTTCCAATGTGCTGCAAAACCACTTTCAAAATGTCCCCAATCTTTGGCAACTTTAACGGATTCATAATTAAAATCAGTAGGAGGGAGGGGATATAAAACGAATGCTATCCAATAGCCAAAAATTAGTAAAATAAAAGCTGATAATTGTATTTTGAAAGATTGGAAGCCTAAAATGAATAAGAAAGTATAACCCAATCCAATTTGTGAAAGGGTATCCTCGAAAGTAAAATAGGTCATTTTTGCTCCTTGCGAACGGAGAAAAATTCCCAAAAAAATCAGGATTAAAGACCGCCAAGCGGCATGACCAACCATTTTTCCGAAACTTTCCCCTTTTGTTTTTCTATTGAGGATAGAATAGGGAAGTACCAGACCTACTAAAAATGAAAATGAAGGTTGAATTAAATCGTGTAAAGA
Organism: Arcicella sp.; assembly: GCA_014376355.1. Taxonomy (GTDB): domain Bacteria; phylum Bacteroidota; class Bacteroidia; order Cytophagales; family Spirosomataceae; genus Arcicella. The sequence continues at coordinate 12,834 of JACMRQ010000077.1, forward strand.
ACAGCCAATCCATTCAACGTGGTCTTGATTGAACGCTAAAAATCGCCAAAATCTATTTTCTGGCAGAGCCTGAGAAACTTTGTGAAATTGTAAAATTTCTGCCATCATCAGTAGCATGACAAAGCCACGATAGACATCAGCGGATTGAAGGCGAATTGGTTGTTTTTGAATCATAGTTTTATGATTGTTCATCGAAAATAAGAATTTTATTATCTTCGTTTACTTTTGATAAATTCTATTTTAACTTTAATAAAATTAACCTTAGGGATAGCAAGAAAGTAGAAATTTTGTTATAAAATCTTTAACATTAATAAAAGCAATTTTTTAAAAGTATTTAATCAATTTCCATGAAAAATCTTCTAATTCTCATTTTATTTGTTACTAATTTTGGGCTATTTGCACAAAAAAATTCTAATAAGGAAGTCTTAACGTCTGCTCAAAATTTCTTGAAAACTTTGGATAGCGAAAAGTTATCAAAAGCTTTTCTTCCTTACGAAACTGAGGAGAGAAGAAACTGGTTTTTTGTTCCAATTGAAAGAAAAGGCTTGCCTTTGATGGAGATGAATGAAGTACAAAGAGATGCTGCACTCAAACTGATAAAAGCCTCAGTTAGCGAATCAGCAGGAAAAACAACGCTTTCTATTATGCAACTAGAAGTTATTCTAAAGCAAATAGAAAAACTTCCTTTGGAAAGTAATCGCAGACATCCTGGTAAATATTACTTTTCAATTTTTGGAACTCCCAATGCTCAAAAACTGTGGGGTTGGCGAATTGAAGGGCATCACGTTTCGTTAAATTTTGTCTCTGAGAATGGTAAAATTATTTCAGGAACACCTTTGTTTTTTGGAAGTAATCCTGCTATTGTTCCAGAGGGTTATCCAGAAGCGGGAAAGCAACTTATCAAACAAGAAGAAATTTTAGGGTTGGATTTACTTCATTCTTTTACGGACGAACAACTTAAAAAAGTGGTTATTTCTGATAAATCACCCACAGAAATTTTGTCGAGTAATTCAGCTCATATTTTACGAGCTGACTCTTTGAAAACGGGGATTTATTTTACTGAAATGACTAAAAATCAGCAGCAAAAATTAGTTAAATTGATAAGTTTTTATGTTGAAAGATACCCTTTTGGATTTGCACATGAATTTATGCAGAAAATTGAAAAAGCAGGATTAGACAAATTGATTTTCACATGGATGGGAGCAAAAGAAGCTAAAATTGGCAATGGAGGTCATTATTATCGAATTCAAAATCCTGTTTTATTTATTGAGTATGATAATACTCAAAATAATGCCAACCATGTTCATACTGTTATCAGAGATTTAACCAATGATTTTGGTGAAGATATGCTTCGTAAGCACTACGAGCAGGAACATAAGAAATAATAGTTTTGAGTAATAAATTAGAGAGGTTAAGCAATACTTATTTCTGAAATAAGTATTGCTTAACCTCTCTAATAAAATTACGTATAAAAGCCTCTATTTCAATGGCTTATATTTAATGAAGCCAAACATATACAAAAATATTACCCGTGAAATTCGGAAATTGAAAGGGACGATTATTAATGATAAAATTGTTATCGGCACAATATAATACATCACGGGTGGATCATTGAAGAAATAAAAAACTACCACGCCCAAAACTACTAATAGTGCAACCGTATTGGCATAACTCACAAACATTGCTCCGTACCAAAAACCTGGCTCCACCTCAAATTTCAGTCCGCAAACTGGGCAGTTTTCATTCATTTCCGAGAATTTATCCACTCGCCAAAAAGGATATTTGAACATTTTCCCCTCACGACACTGTGGGCATCTCCCATCGCTCATTGCTTGAAACTTTGAGCGTTTTACGTCTAATCTTATACTTTTTATATCTTCCATTATTCACTGCTTTATTGAATAACAAAATTACGGACGTATCATTTCAGATTATGTAAAATTTTCTTAAAATTTAAGTCTAACGATTTATTAATAATCGTTTCGTAATTGTGTAAAAATTATCTGTTCTTATTCTCAACATATATTCACCTTCGGGTAAATCTGTTAAGTCAATTTTTTTAACATCATCAAAAACGTTAACAGAGCCTTTTTTTATGAATTGTCCTGCTAAATTATAAATCTCAATCGTTGAATTTTTCCAATCTATTTTTGAATCAATGCTAAATAATCCATTGCTTGGATTTGGATAAATTGACATTCCGTTATCGTTAAATAAAGCAAAAATTTTCTCTTCAGAGATTTCAGATGTACACGTTTTTTCTCCGTAAGATAGTGTCTTGTAAACATTTTTTGCGGTTACCTTAAATCTTCCTTCTTCATTAAAACGAAGGATACTTCCAGAAAAATTGGATTTATCAGCTCCATTAACTTGCCATGTATAATTAGTAGCCTTGGGGTTTTCAACACCAATCGTATAAGGACTTAATCGAATAATATTTTCAACCTTTGCAGGTACAGGTTTCACTGCAACAAATATTGAAGTGGAAAGTGTTGATTTACAGCCATTTATATCTGTTTGAATCGCTTGAAATGAGCCAGATTTATTGACATTCAGGTTAGGGTTGTTAAAGAAAATATATTTTGTAGGAACTCCATCTTGCAAAGCAAACCATGTTACACTACCTCCATTCACTCCATTTGGTTGTAAAGTAGTACTTTCTCCCTGACAGAAGACCGTATCACGAGTACTTGAAATGCTTGGAGCAGCAGGTAAAGCATTAACTCTTATTCTTGTTGCAGCAGAGGATAACGACACACAACCATTTTTATCAACCGTTTTTACTGAATAGTCACCTGTATTTCTAACAGTAATTCTTGGAGTATTCAAACCATTACTCCAACGATAAGATAAACTTGCTTGATTAGATGATCCAAGTACAACACTTGAATCTGCACAAAAAGTAGTGGGTCCATCAGGAGAAATGCTGGGAGTAGTTGGCAAAGGGTTTACTGTTATTTTCAATGGGTCAGAATTAAGAGAAGTACAACCTTTATCGCTCACAGCTTTAACTGTGAAATTACCCGAGGTATTAACTTTTATGTTACGATTAGTCGAGCCGTCACTCCAAAGAAAAGTGGTTGCTCCTTGATTGGATGATTGCAAAGTAGCGCTCGAATCCGCACAGAATATAGTGGAACTATTAGCAGTGATAGTGGGTTTGGGTGGAACTGGCTTAGATGTGATGACTAGAGGAGTGGAAAAATCAGTTTGACAACCAAAGTTACTAATAGATTTCACTGAATACGTGCCAGAAGTTATTACCGTAATTTCTTGGGTTCTGCTACCATTGTTCCATTCGAAGATAACTCCATCATTAGCTTTAAGAGTGGCTTTATTTCCTTCACAGAAATCCGTGGCTCCAGTAGCAGTAATGCTTGAAATGGGGAGGTTACTGCCTTTAAAAGCAATGGGTGGGACTTGCGTTACATTACCTAAAGCGTCACGCATACGAGCAAAATATTGTCTGCCACCATCTACATCAAGGGTAATTTGTTTCTGTGTTGAAAAAACACTATTTTCAAAAGAAAGACTATTAGTAGACCATTGATAACTCAGATATTTATTGCCTTTTTTGTCATTTTCAGGAAGCGTTACATTTACTCTATTATCACCACAACTGAAAACTAAATCAGGATATTCTACTGGAATATAAACCGTTGAGGTTTGGAAAAAGGCATCAGTTAATGAATTATTCCAAGCATCTGCCAACTGAGATAATCCCGTAGTAAAATGTACGCCCTCTTGTCTGCCAACAGGTTGAATTATATCTGTATTTGGTCCTTGAAAAACGTTTGATTGTTGAATAAGTGTTTGTTGGGCTCTTAGAATTTTTGGGTCTGGTCCATTATTATGGGAAGTCAAGGAGATAACCCAATTAAGATTATTCTTCCCAGATTCACTACGGGTTTTGTTAATAACAGTCTGTATATTTGATATGTAGGTTTGCTCATTTGGTGTTTTATTGTAAGCAAATGAATTGACGTTATCACTTTCGCCCTGACACCATAAAATTGCCCTTATTCCTAATTCTGGTACAAAATATTTTAAAACATCAGACATGTTTTGGTAGGGAAGTTTATTGGCGTAAACACCTCCTATATAGGGATTAGCCGTAAAATTTCCATTAGCTGTTTCAGCCCAAGCCAGACTTGTAGTTCCGTTGAGGGCCACATTGAAAAACATAATAGGAACATTTAAGCGATTTACTAATAATTCTCCCAATCTGCCCCAGCACCAAGCATTTTTCCCTCGGGGTGCTATTCTTGAATTCATTTGTAATTGTGAAAAGGGGGATAACGAAATATAGTTTGTTCCTCCACTAGTCTGGTCATTCAGAGTAGACAGACAATTGACTCTATCATTATCAACAAAAGCAGGGGCAATTCCATCAATACCTTCCGCATTCGATTGCCCTGCAATAATAAAAACTTCTCCCACTCCTACTCTATCTACGCTAACAACATCACCAATCATAGTTCCATTTAAACTTCCACGAAGTTCTAATCTATACCAGCCTTGTCGGACTGACATAATAAAACTGAAATTTCCATTCAGAGGTAATGTTTTAATCGTTTTCCAGTCTTGATAATCAGTATCACTCCCCTGACCTGCTTGTATGGGAATGAGACGTGCTTCAATTTTATCAACTTGTTTTTCGTAAGATCCTGCAACCATAACAGCAGAAAATCCAAAACCATTTCGCTGATATACGGCACGATTTTGAGGAGAAGTTACTTTGATTTGACTGAAAATGAGGTTATTGAAACAAATTAAAATAGAGATAAGTACTGTACTTTTAAACGCTGCCATGCAAATTTTCTTTATAGGTTATAAGTTTAAGTTAAATGATGTATGATGAGTGGTTAAAAATTTTACTGAAAATATTGTTCATGCAAAGTTGCGTAAATCTTCAACTATCTATTTATGCTGATAATTTTTGAAATTTCACCATTTTTACCTGCTTTAAGAACATACTTTCCCATGTTTAATAAACTCAAATCTAAAACTCTTGGAACTATAAAATTATCGTATGATTGTTTATAAACTAATCTACCATCCATAGTATAAATTTCAACAGTTTCAGGATCTTTTATTGAATAGAGGCGATCTAATTGAAAGTGTCCATCTGAAGGATTTGGATAAATTAAAAAACCTTTGTTCTCAGATATTTCAAAAGAATATGAATAGGGACTACTTTCTATAGAAGTACAAATTAAGTCATCATTAGAAGAACGAATTTTGTAATTAACATTCCCAATTACTGTGTAGTTTCCTTCTCCACTCTTTCTTGTATTGATAGAAGATGTATCTTCAAATGCTATAATTTTACCATCGATTTTCCAAATATATTTATTAATGCGTTTTTCAGAATTTGCTGATAGTATGTATATCTGTTTTGGAACAATAGTTAACATCTTGGGATTATCCTTTTTAACAACTTGAATAGCATTTGATAATTTGGAATTGCAATTTTTATTATCTGTTACAAAACCTCTCACTAAATCTGTGCCAGATACCTTGATTGTAGGAGTAAATGTCGTTTTATCATCAACATTATTTCTATTCCAACCAAATTTATTACTATTGTCACTTGGTGTCGAAACTAACGTAACACTTCCACCTTCACAAAATACTGTATCTGCCAAAGCTCTAATCTGCGGACTTACAGGTAAAGGATTTACTGTGACAGAGATATTACTGTCTGAACTGTCAGATAAACAACTATTAGCAGCACGAGTTTGAACAGAATAGTTACCCATTTTTTTTACGACAATAACCTGTGTATTTTCTGAGATATTTTCTTTGTTACGTTTCCATAAATAACTGGATGCACCAACGTTTGAAGATGTCAAAACAAGTGCTTGCCCATCGCAAAATTCGGTTGAACCAGAAGTGGAAATCGAAGGCTTTTCAGGGCGTGGTTTTGCCACTAATTTAACTTCTGCTGAATAGGGCGAAGCACAAGCATTTTTATCAATTACCCGTAATTTATACGTAGCCTCACGGGTGGTCGCTATATCTTTTGTCCGTGGTAAATTTGAAATAACAGGTAAACTTGTCCATTCATAGATGGGATTATCCGCTTCGGATGAACTTTTGAGTAATACATTCGTACCTAAACAGAAATTTACATCACTTGTGGCAGTTACGATTGGAGCATTTGCAGGAGCATTTGCTTTAACAGTAAA
>JACMRQ010000078.1 GCA_014376355.1 Arcicella sp.
AAAGTATCAAAGCTATTGCGGATAATATTAATCTGCAAATTCTTGGCTAAAAAATGTTGAACGTTTACATTTGCTGTGGTTATTGGCTGTTGGCTTTCGGCAGCCAATAATCAATCACATATTGCTGACAGCCGATAGCTGAAGGCCAACAGCCAATAATATGCCTCAACTAAAAAAAGTTATCAATACTTATCAACTCTGGTCAATTGCAGTAGGATTAGTAATTTCTGGTGAATATTTTGGTTGGAATTACGGTTGGCAAACTTCGGGAACAATTGGTTTTTTGATTTCTACTCTGCTTGTGACGGTCATGTATGTGACTTTCATTTTCTCATATACTGAATTGACAGCCGCTATTCCCGATGCTGGAGGAGCTTTTGAGTATGCCAATCGTGCTTTTGGTTTGGTCGGTGGTTTTATTGCTGGATTTGCCACATTAGTTGATTTTCTGCTCGCTCCGCCCGCAATTGCTTATGCTTTGGGGAGTTACGTTCATTTCTTGAAACCAGATATTTCCGAAATTCCTGTAGCAATCGGGACTTATTTTGTCTTTATCGCCATCAATATTTTAGGCGTTAAAGAGTCTGCACGATTTTCATTGGTGGTAACAATTCTATCAGTCTTGGAATTGGTGATTTTTATGGTTGTCATTTTTCCGTATTTTAAAACTGAAAATTTTATGGCTCACAATCCTCCTAATTTAACAATTCACGGAATCTTTGCGGGAATCCCTTTTGCGGTATGGTTTTTTGTGGCAATTGAAGGCGTGGCGATGGTTGCCGAGGAAGTTAAAAACCCGAAAACTACCATTCCAAAAGCCTATATTTCGGGTATTATTACGTTGGTGATTTTGGCTCTTGGGGTTATGATTTTGAGTGCTGGTGTGGGCGATTGGCGGACACTAAGTAATATAGATTATCCTCTTCCAGAAACACTTTCAATGGCTCTAGGGAAAAACAGTTATTTGGCAAAACTCTTCGCCAGTATTGGACTTTTCGGATTAATTGCGTCCTTTCATTGCAACACAATTAGTTATTCTCGACAGATTTATGCGCTTGCACGGGCGGGTTATCTGCCTAAATTTCTGAGTGTTGTAAATAAAAAATTCCAAACGCCACAATCTGCTTTGATTGTAGGAGGACTTGTGGGATTCGTGGCAATTCTTACGGGAACAACTTCACAAATTATCATTCTTTCGGTTTTAGGGGCAGTAATAATGTACGGAATTAGTATGTTGAGTTTAATTGTTTTACGGAAAAAAGAACCTAATCTTGAACGTCCTTTCAAAGCACCTTTTTATCCACTTTTCCCAATTATTGCCTTCGTTTTATCTATGGTTTGCATGGTGTCAATTGTTTATTATAATCAAAATTTAGGAATGATTTTCTTTGGAGGAATGTTGATTTGTTTGGGAGGATATTATTTGAAAAATGAAGCAAATGCAAGACATTAATAACAGAATAGACTTAGAAAACTTGGTACGAATTTTTTATGAAAACGTACACAAAGACCCACTTTTAACGACAATCTTTGAAATGCCAGAAGAAGAATGGAATAAGCATTTGATTCGGGTGGTTAATTTTTGGGAAAATTGGTTGTTTCAAACAGGTAGTTATGTGGGAGGAATGATGTGGACTCACGCCGAAGCTCATCAAAAACACGGACTAACAACTGAACGTTTTGAACATTGGCTTTCGCATTGGTTTTCAACCGTAGATATGCTTTTTGTAGGCGAAAATGCTACATTTGTTAAAAATAAAGCCTTAGAAGTTGGGCAAATATTAAATTCAAAATTTAACACTTCTCCCTCAACATTATGAAAAAAGTCGTAGTTTTATTACACGGATTTGGCGAAGATTCCACAGTATGGAATGATTATGCTACTGTTTTAGCAAAAGAATATACCGTTATTCTACCCGAATATGCCAGATTGAGCCACCTGAAAACGATGGAAGATTATGCTAATTTTGTCCATGAGACAATCGTAGCACAAGGCGTTGAAAAATGTGCTGTTATTGGGCATTCAATGGGTGGATATGTTGCCTTAGCTTTTGCGGAAAAACACCCACAAATGTTGTCAGGATTTGGACTTTTTCACTCCACTTGTTTTGCTGATTCTGAGGAGAAAAAAGAGGCAAGAAATAAGATTATTGAGTCTATAAAAAGGAGCGGTTCCGAAGTTTTTATACGTGCTTCAACGCCTACTTTATACGCCGAAGAATTCGTAAAAATGCATGCTTTTATTATTGCAAAACATATTGAATATGCTTCAGAATTTCCCCCAGAAGCACTAATTTCGGGTATGCAAGCCATTCGTGATCGTCCAGATAGACGGTCAGTTTTGAAGGCTTTGCGTTGTCCAGTAATGTTTATTATTGGTGAGCAAGATAAAAGTATATCGCCTGCTGATTCTAAATCTCAGATTATGATGCCGAAGTTTTTTTCTTCCTCAATTTTGGATAATGTTGCTCACATGGGCATGGTCGAGGAGGCTGATCATTGTTTGGCATTTTTGGAACGTTTTTTGCTGAAATGTTGAGTGAATTGTTTTCTCCAAATGGTGAACTAATTTGTATCTTTGTTTGTCATTTTTGTCAATTAAATTATACGGTTATGGTAGATTATAGAAAAATTATCACAATTGAACCTGGAAAAAGAGGAGGTAAACCTTGTATCCGAGGAATGAGAATCACGGTTGGAGATATACTTGGCTGGTTATCAATAGGAATGTCGCACGAAGAAATTTTTGAAGATTTCCCAGAAATAACTAAGGAAGATATTTTGGCAGCATTGGCTTTTGCGGCTGCACGTGAACAAAAATCACTAATTATAGCGGCATGAAGTTATTATTTGACCAAAACATTTCGTTTCGGGTTGTAAGAAAGATAATTCAAGATTTTCCTTTAGCTATTAGCGTTTGGGACGTTGGATTATATGAAGAGGACGATATTCCAATTTGGAAATATGCCAAAGAAAACGGCTATACAATTGTTACGCAGGATGATGATTTTGATAATATGTACGGAATTTGGGGACATCCTCCAAAAATTATCATGATTAGAACAGGGAATATTTCAAATATAGATTTGGCTAAATTATTGATTTCACGAAAAGATCGAATAGAAATATTTGTCAACAATACAAATATTCACTTCGCAGGAAGGCTCGAAATTAACCATATAGAAGTTGTTTAATTATGTACATAGAAAAAAATACAATCGCTTTACAACAGCTTTTTGCAGGAGAGAGTATTTATTTATTGAAAGATGAATTTGTAGCGGAATTACCTGTGCAGAACACAGAGATATACAGCCAGTCAATAACACCAACGACTGCCCAACATTACCAACCTAAACAAAAAGTAATTATCTTAGTAAAAAGTCTAAATCCAGCTGATAGTGAACTTTTAGGAAAAATCTTAGGAGCGGTAAAATTAGATTTATTATCAGTAGATATTATTGAATTAGTGAAAAGTCAGCATTTAGATTTAAGTCAAATATTTGTGCAGAAGTCTGTAAATCAAGTAATTTCATTTGGAATAGATTTATCAGAATTAAAACTTGATGTTTCTTTAGTTCCTTATCAAATCTTTGAAAAAGAAGGAATTAAGTTCATTTATTCAGGTTCATTATCAGATATTCAAAATGATATTCCTAAGAAAAAAGCACTTTGGGGAAGTTTGAAAGGAATGTTTTAGTATTATAAAATAATGAAAAAAGGAGAATTTAGAAGTAAAGTAAAATTACATTTCTAAATTCTCCTTTCTGATTTCAGAATAGTTCTGAGTAGTTACTCGACTTCATTACTCAAAATTCCAATCCCTTCAATCGTTATATTCACGACATCACCACTCAACAAAGTGAAGTTATTATCAGGCACAATGCCTGTCCCCGTCATCAAATAAACTCCGCTTGGAAACGACATTTCTCTGAATAAATACTGAGCTAAATCCGTCAATTTCCGCTTGATTCTATTGATAGAAATAGTGCCTTCAAACATCACTTTTTCGCTTCTTATTATCTCAATAGAAATCATGGTATCTGGATTAATTGCCTCTTTCGGAACATACAAACATGGTCCAATTGCAGCTGCTTTATCATAACTTTTGGCTTGGGGTAAATATAGGGGATTTTCGCCTTCAATATCCCTTGACGACATATCGTTACCAATCGTATAACCAACAATTTTACCACTTGAAGTGATAAATAAAGTCAACTCTGGTTCTGGAACATTCCACTTCGAATCTTTACGAACACGTACTTTTTCGCCAGTCCCTACGCAACGAGCCGCAGTTGATTTGAAGAACAATTCGGGGCGTTCTGCCTCATAAACTTTTGCATAAAAATCTGCTCCTCCCGATTCTTTTGACTCGTCCATTCTTGCTTCACGACTACGCATGTAGGTCACGCCCGAAGCCCAAATTTCTTGAGTTGAAATAGGGGTGAGAATACCCTCGTAATTCCATGAAATTTCGTCAAGTGATTGGATTTCAATAGTTAAAAATTCATACAGGTTGTCCTGATTAATAAAGGAATCCCAATTTTTAGCATCAGAACGATAAAATTTTTCATAGGCTTCAATAATGATTCCTGAGATTGTTTTGTATATTTTCATTCGGTTTTGTGAAATTTGAAATATTGAAGTAAAAATAGCATATTTTTACTTATGGCTGTAATTATTCACCCATTCATTCAAAAATGGAATTTACATCATCATTTAAAATAGATGGTCCGTTGAAGATTGAGGATTTATTAATAATTTCGCTAAATTATTTTTTTTGATTTTTATAAACCTTGAATTTGTATGTACTATTTTCGTAAGATTATTCTGTTAATTTTTACTGTTGCAATTGTTCAAGATATTGATGCACAGTCGGTTAGTTATTATCCCTTCGGTAATGCACAGCAATTGTCAATTGCCACTAATCCTACAAAAGTCGTCTGGATGGACTTTCGTTTTCAGATGAATTCTTTTATTTCTTCTTTAAATACTGAACCAGCGTTTATGGTTAATTTAGCCTATACTCGAAACGCTAATTTTTACGCAGGTGGAGGAGCAAATCTTGGAATTGTAGGGGCAATTGTGGATAATAGAAAATTGGTCAATGGCTATTTTGGGAGTTTTGGTGTCCGTGCATATCCATTTGAAAAAGCTTCAAAAGTAAGTATCAATTTTGAATTAAGTCCCTACGTTCAATATGACGGTGCAGCAGGTCAATTTAGAGCTTGGTTAGGTGTAGGCTATCATTTTGGAGGGAAATAATAATATTAATCACCTTTTGGTTATCATCATTTATTGATAGTAAATATAAATAAAATTTGCATTTTAAATTTTACACGATTTACTTTGCAAAATCAAATCAGTTTTTTCTCAGAGAGATTCTTCTCACGCAGTTTATTGATTTATAAAGAAGAAGGGAGAGAATAGGCTCAATGAACTTCTGGCAACCTACCAAACCGTAAAGGCAAGGTGCTAATTCCTACCATTTTTAATTAGTAGCCAGTAAACGAAAAAAATCGTTACTGATAACTAATTAGTTGGAAATATAAACCAATTACGATTCAATTCCAGTCTGTATTTACTGTTAATTATTCGTCAGGTTTAAGGTATTTTATGTTATTCAACATTTAAGAAATTAATTAAATGTTTAGTATGTAGAGAATTTTAATTTTCAACATGCTAAATATTCAATTTTCAAATAAATTAATAATCGTATGACCATCGAACAAATCCAGTATCCCATTGGAAAATGGGTAGCTAAAGACTATTATTCATCCAAAGAAATTCAGCAAAATATAGCTAATTTGTTAATCTATACCTTGAAATACAGAGAATTAACTCAGCATCTGTCCGAAGAAGATTTAGCGAAAACTTATCGAGAAGGTAGTTGGACAATTCGCCAAATTGTACATCACGTGGCAGATACTCATCTTTGGCATTTTATAAGGATTAAACAGGCTTTAACGGAAGAAAATCCTAACGGTATTTTTGGAAATGTGATCGCCATTTCAGCTTTGCCAGATTCTGCTAAAGCACCGATTGAAGATTCTTTACAGATGATTGAAAGTACACACAAACGTTATGCTTATGTATGCTCAAACATTCCAGAAAGTGAGTATAATCGCACGTATTATCATCCATTTAGACAAATAAATGTTACGATTCCGCAGGCTATGGATATGACGGTTTGGCACGTAAAACATCATTTTGAACATATTTTGATTGCATTGGCGAGAGTGATTGACGGAAATATAATTGAGTGATTTAGTGAACATTTGCGAAGATATTTTAATATCCTTAAGTACTTATTATTGTGTTATCAATTAAAACATTATTAATAAAATTTTACCATTTATTGCAGAATTTAAAGTTATAAAATTGAATACAACAACATTTAAATATAATAAACCATTTCGATTAGAAGCAGGAGCCATTTTGCCTGAACTTGACTTGGCATATCAGGCATTAGGAACAATCAATTCCGACTGTTCCAATGTTGTGTGGATATGCCATGCTTTCACGGGTTCGCAGGATGCTGAAGATTGGTGGCAGGGACTGATTGGTCGTGGAAAATTATTCGACCCTGATAAACATTTTATTATTTGTGTTAACGTTTTGGGTTCGCATTATGGTAGTACGGGGCCACTTTCGATTAATCCAGAATCTGGAGAACCTTACTACCATAATTTTCCTTTAATTACGATTCGAGATATTGTTAATTCTTTCGATATTTTGCGTGAATATCTTGGAATCCATCAAATCAATACTTGTATTGGTGGGTCTTTGGGCGGGCAACAGTGCGTTGAATGGGCAATTTCTCAGCCAGATTTAATTGAAAATCTAATACTTATTGCTACCAATGCTCAACATTCTCCTTGGGGAATTGCCTTCAATGAATCGCAAAGAATGTCAATTGAGGTCGATCCAACTTGGGTAGAAAGTAATCCTCAAGCTGGACTTCGAGGCATGAGTGCAGCAAGGGCAACGGCATTGATTTCGTATCGAAATTATGAAACTTATAACGTTACCCAAGCTCGTAAAGATGAACCTCTTGGTAAGTCGCATAGGGCGGTGACTTATCAACGTTATCAAGGTGAAAAATTAGCACAACGATTTAATGCTTTTTCCTATTATGTACTCTCGCAGGTGATGGATTCGCAGGATGTAGGGCGTGGGAGAGGGGGTTCTGTTCAGGCATTATCACAAATAAAATCAAGAACTTTGGTGATGGGCATTAAATCGGATGCTTTGTTTCCGATAAATGAGCAGGCATTTTTAGCAAAACATATTTCTGATTCAACTTTTCAATCATTGGATTCATTGTATGGTCACGATGGTTTTTTGATTGAAAGCCAATTAATAACCAAGGCAATAAAATTATGGCAAAAATTTGTCAGATTTGACGTAAACCCGATGTATGATTTCTTTAAAGGATTAGAGCGGAAGGAAGAATTAGTGTAACTTGGTGCGGAAACAAAACGCTTTTAGCTCGACTTACCATCGCTTAAGATTTCGATCATGCCATTCCTTAGGGTTTTTGAGGTATTGGTCTGAAAACCAAACATATACAATTAAACTACTAAAGGTTCCAATAACTGAACCTACCAACACATCAACTGGAAAATGTTGGAATAAATAACAACGTGAATATCCAGTTAAACACGCCAAAGTAATAAATAAAAATCCCCAGTTTTTATGCTTTGAAAAGAGTGTCAATAAAGTGAAAAGTGCAAAAGCGGTAGTTGTATGCCCCGAAGGCAAACTTTGATGAATATTCACGATTACACCATCAACATAATGCCAATTCACTTTCAAATCTTTGAAAAAAGCCATAGGACGAAGGGAGTCAAAATACCATTTTAATGAACTCGAAATTAATGAGCTTAAAGCCAGAGAAGCAGTCAAAATCAAAGATTTTCCATAGCCTACAAACAGAAAAATTATAATCATTGCCACAAAAAACCAACCTTCACCCAATTGCGTAGCATCGTAGAAAAACCAATCTCCCCACCAATTATTGTGCTGATTTATGAAAGTCATTTGTTCAAATTTTGTGGTTGTTAGCACAATTACTAAAACACAAAGCCAGATAAATAAAAAAGGAATGAAAAAATTTAGATTATTTTTGATGATTTGTTTCATTTAACAAATGTCGGGTTTGATTGTGTTTAATCAAAATGGATGAATCTGAAAAGGCATAATAAGAAGATGTTTAAAATTTTTATTTGGTTTGCATCGAAATAGCAATATTTGCTTTCGCCTGTGCTTACTTTTCTTCACTATGCGTGCCAGTCAGATACAAGAAAAGTAACAAAAGAAAATCAAGAAATCCCAAACTCGCTACGCTCAAACAGTGGGATTTCGTAAAGAGCTTAAAGTTTATTTCGTAACTATATCATTTTTAGTTATTTATAAATTTAAACATCTTCTAAATAAATTCTTCAACTACAAAGAAAAACTATTCTCTAATAATTAACGCCACACATTGAGCCGCAATGCCTTCGCCACGTCCCACAAAACCGATATGTTCAGAAGTGGTTGCTTTGATGGATAAATCTTCTTCGGGAATATTCATTACCTCCGCCAAACAGGCTTTCATGGTTGGAATATGAGGATTGAGTTTTGGTTCTTGTAAAATGATGGTTACGTCCAAATTATTGACTTCCCAACCTGTTTCACGCACCATTTCAAGCACTCTTTTAACTAAAACTTTTGAATCAACGCCTTTGTATTGTGGGTCTTTGTCGGAGAAATGATACCCAATATTTCGCATATTGGCGGCACCCAAAAGGGCATCACATATCACATGACACACAATATCCGCATCCGAATGCCCGACTGCTCCGTGTGTGTGAGGGACGATAATTCCACCCAACCAAAAATCTTTGCCTTCTTCGAGGCGATGTACGTCGTAACCTTGTCCTATTCTTAATTTCATATATTTTAACTATCAATTTTTTAATTAATTGCGGATGCAAAAATGGTACAAATGTGCCTTTTTTGGATTTAGGAACATATCCTTTCCGCCTTGAATCATAATGACGGATTGGCGAATGTTCTTGCACAAAGGTAACATCTTTTCTACTGTAGGTTTCAAATAATGTGTTTCATGATTTGAGGCATCGAAACAGGGAGAAATTATAAAACCCATCGAAATTCTAAACCATTTTTAGTTATTAAGTTATAAAGCTGGATACAAAAACAAAGCCTTACAGATTATACAAATATCTGCAAGGCTTTGTTTTAATGGGTAATAAATGACAATTTTTGTTACGCCATTGCCGTCACTGGACGTTTACGCATATACAAATACAAACCTGTAAAAGCTACAATCAAGATTACTGGAAAAATTATCATCGTACTAAGTGTACTTTGCCCTGCGGCTAATTCCATAGCATCACCCGTTAAGCCAGAGGCGGTTTTTTCAGCTTTTGAAGTATCTATCCAACGACCAATGATTGGTTGAAAAATAGAAGTCGAAAACATTCCAACACCTCCTACAAGAGACATTCCTAATGCTCCAGAAAGTGGCACCTTTTCAGCGATAAAGCCAAGCATATTTGGCCAGAAAAGTGCAACGCCCATCGCAAAGAAAACAGCGGCAACATAAGCCATTCCGCCCGTTTGTGTACTAAGTAAGTAAATACCGATGGTAGCAAATATGGCCGAACCAAGCAATACGCCCGTTTGGTCAAACCTGGTAACAATCGGACCCGCAAAATATCTAATAACTGCCATTAAGCCCGTTACCAAAGCTAAAATCAACATCGGACTTGCTCCTGATTTACTCATGATTAATCCCGTCCATTGTTGTGGACCAAACTCCGTAATCGCTGTAATTGCCATGCAAGCAAACATGAATACATATATGGGTGTTGCCATGGCTTGAAAATTTTTGCTAATTGAAGTTGCTCCTTCTGTTTTTGGTTTTGGAAATTCTTGTCCCCAGAACAAATAAGCATAAATTACCGTAGGAATCAAAATCAACCATATTTGTGCTTGCCAGCCTAAGTTGGCATCGGTCATGAATTTAGAAAGCAAACTGCCTAACACAATTCCACCAGGAAACCACATGTGAAAGCGGTTCAACTTTGTGCTCATTTCAGCACCTTGATAAGTATCAGCAATCATTGGATTACAAGCAGCTTCTGTACAACCATTTCCAATTCCAATTAAAAATGTGGAAACTAAAAGACCCGTATATCCACCTAAAAGTTGAGGGTATAAGGTTAAAATAATACCTAAAGCATGACAAATAAAAGCTACCATCATGATATTTTTAGGTCCAAAAGTATGATAAACCAATCCTCCAACAATCATGGCAATCGGAAAACCTAAAAACCACATTGAATTAATAAAACCTAATTGTTCTCCTGATAAATTGAAATCAGTTGCCAATTGTGGTAAAATACCCGCACGAATACTGAATGAAAATGCAGTTGTAATCAACGCAAAACAACTTGCGTTAAATAATCTTTGTTTGTTAATAGTTTGACTCATAATGGATTAGGAATTTAAAATGTGAATAAATTGGTTTGTTCCTTGGTTTTATTGAATTTCGTCTTTGAAAAATCTATCAAAAAAACGAAAAAATATTCAGATTCCGTACACCGATTTATCAGTATTTTTATGAAAATTTGTATTTATTTAGCTATCAGCCCTCAGCTTTGAACTTTGAGTTTTTGAAAATAGTCGCTGTACGTATTCATAAAGCATATTTTTGTAATTAATACTCAATATTCAAAACTCATAGCTTATAGCTCACAACTTTATAGCTTAAATAAAATGGCAAGAAAAATTAGAATGGGTATGATTGGTGGAAGCTTGGAGGCTTTCATCGGAGCAGTTCACCGTCGTGGAGCGGCTTTGGATGGTGAGGTTGAATTGGTTTGTGGAGCTTTTAGCTCTAATCCTGAAAAATCAAAAGCCACGGGTGAAGCTCTTTATTTGCCTGAAAATCGGGTTTATGGTTCTTTTGAAGAAATGATTTTGAAAGAAAAAGAACTTCCTGAAGGTGAAAGAATGGATTTTGTAACCATTGTTACGCCTAATCATGTGCATTTTTCAGCCGCTAAAATGGCTTTGGAAAATGGTTTTCACGTTGTTTCTGATAAACCTGCCACGCTTAACACGGAGGAGGTTTATTTACTGAAAGATATTATCGAAAAATCTGGTTTAATTTACTGTCTAACGCATAATTATACTGCCTATCCGATGGTAAAGGAGGCGAAACAGATGATTAAAAATGGCGTTATTGGAAAAATTCGTAAAGTAATTGTCGAATATCCACAAGGTTGGCTTTCGCAATTATTGGAAGCCTCTGGACAAAAGCAGGCAGAATGGCGAACTGATCCAGCCCGTTGTGGTGCAGCAGGTGGCGTTGGGGACATCGGTACACACGCCGAAAACTTAGCTGAATATATCACAGGCTTGAAAATTACCGAAATTTGTGCTGATTTGACCATTTTTGTGGAAGGCAGAAGGTTGGATGATGATGCCAATATGTTGTTACGTTTTGATAATGGAGCAAAAGGAATTTTGCACAATTCGCAAATTTGTAATGGTGAAGAAAA
>JACMRQ010000079.1 GCA_014376355.1 Arcicella sp.
AAAATATTGTGTATCAAGAGCTTAATGAACAACCTGATTTGTTTTCGGTTTTGGTGTAATCTCTTGATAAGTGTGAATCATCAGAAATTCATGAGTATAGTGGCTAACTCCATTACTTTTATAATAAAATTAAGATACTGATATCATTTCTAATTAAACACTTTCTTCTAAAAATTATGCTCAACGTTGCCCTCATCGGTTTTGGTTTGTCTGGACGATATTTACAAGCTCCATTTTTTGAAACTAATCCAAATTTCAACTTAAAAACCATTGTCTCTAATAGTCAAAATCCGCAAAATTTTTATCCGTCTGTACAAGTTGCCAAAAGTTTAGACGAAGTTTTAGCGGATTTAGCCATTGATTTAGTCAGTATTTGTTCGCCCAGTTTAACCCATTTTGAGTATGCAAAACGGGCATTATTGGCAGGCAAGCACGTTCTCGTAGAAAAGCCTTTCACTGCAACGATTCAAGAAGCCGAAGAACTAATTTTATTATCTCAAAAACAAGGAAAAGTTCTTTCAGTATTTCAGAATCGCCGTTTTGATTCTGATTTTATGACGGTTAAAAAAATTATTGAAGGAGGATTTTTAGGAGAAATTCACAGTTTTGAAATCCATTTTAATCGTTTCAAACCCGTTTTAAATCCCAAGAAATGGAAAGAAATGGTGAGTCCTGCCAATGGGATTCTTTATGATTTAGGCTCTCATATTATTGACCAAGTTATCACGCTTTTCGGCGTACCAAAAGATGTTTGGGGACAAATTTTTACACAAAGAGAAAACTCTGAAATTGACGATGCCTTTGATATAAAATTGGACTACGGTAAGCTAAAAGTTACCCTAAAATCCAGTTTATTAGTGCGTGAAGATACACCAAGATATATCATTCACAGCAAAAAAGGCTCATTCACAAAATACGGAATTGATGTTCAGGAAGACAATTTAAAGGCAGGAATGATGCCCCAAGACGTTGATTTTGGCATTGAACCCTTTTCACAATTGGGCATTTTAACTACTGAAATGAATGGTCTTATTTTTAAAGGAACGGTTGAAACTGAAAAGGGAAATTGGGCTTTATTATTCCAAAATCTCCACGATGCAATTGTAGATGGCAAGAAATTATTGATAAAACCAGAAGAAGTTTTGGAGCAAATTCGGATTATCGAGAAGATAAAGCATTGATTGTTAAATCATTCCTCTTGATTTCAATTCCAAGTATTTATTGACTGTGTTAACCGTTAAATTTTGCGGTGCAGTCAATAATGCTTGAATACCAAGTTTTCCTAACTCCTTAATAATCAATTGTTTCTCATAAAAATATTTCTCCGCAATTGTTTTCAAATAAATTTCTTCGGTTGTGCGGGTTGGCTTATTCAACAAAGCTCTCAACTCCGTATTTTCAAAGAAAACAATAATAAGTAAATGGTCTTTCGCTAATTTTCTAAAATAAGGTAATTGTCTCCGCATAGAAGTAACCGTTTCAAAATTCGTAAACAGTAAAAATAAACTTCGCTGACGGATATAAGTCTTCGTGTGTATGTAAAGTGCTTCGTAATCAGTCTCCAAAAAACGAGTTTTCTGCTTGTATAAAACGTTCAAAATCTTGGTCATCTGTCCCGCTTTTCGGTCGGCAAGAAGTACTTGTCCCATTCGGTCGGAGAAAGTAATTATCCCCGCTTTATCTTGTTTATAAATCGCA
>JACMRQ010000080.1 GCA_014376355.1 Arcicella sp.
AATATTTTAAAATAATGCTTTCATTGCCCTCGCACAATCGTCACATATCCCGTGAGCGTAGGGATGTCTTCACCCGTTTTAATCACGTAATAATACGTTCCCATCGGTAAAGTTGAATTGTCTTTCCTACCATCAAAAGGGTTGTTCGAATAATTTTTTGTCGTAAATATTTCTCCTCCCCAACGGTTGAAAATCTTGACCTCAGCATTAGGATAATCTTCAATTCCTTCCAAAATCCATGTTTCATTTAAGTTGTCATCATTGGGCGTAAAACCCGTTGGAATCTGGATTCTTGTCTTCACCGTTATCAAAATTGTATCTTGATTGGTGCAGTTACTGGATAAAGACTTGGCACTGAGAATATACTGGGTAGTTATAGTGGGTGAAGCCACAGGACGACCAATTGTACTACTATTCAAACCCGTTATTGGTGACCAACTTACTAATAAATCATTTTTATAACTTCCTGTTACCGTGCTTTTTATTGTAACAGTGTCACCCTTGAAAATGGTTATGTCATTCCCTAAACGCACTTTTGGGGTCAAATCCACAAAAGCAATTCGGGACTGTTTGGTGTCACAACCAAACTCATTTGTAAAGGTGTATGTGATAGGCGAAGGGCCATATCCTGCCAATATTGGGCTATAAACAGTTCCTGAAACACCTCTGCCCATAAAAACACCTTTTACTGCATCGTAAGGTTGAACGTAAGGCAGTAAATTTATCCGATTACCTCCCGTTCCGCAGGCGGGATAAATTGTGTCGAATTTCACAGGTGTAAGCGGATTAACCTTCAATTTTAACGTATCAGAAGTTTTTTTACAACCATTTCCATCCGTAATTTCTACTTTATAAACCCCGGATTTTAAGACTGGGAACTTTGAATCCGTATTTTTTAGTACCGAAACCCCATTACGTTGCCAATCGTATTTATTAGTTGAATTTATGCTGGCTCGTAAGGGAATAGAATCACCTTCGCATATAATCTTTTTACCTGATACATTCGTAATAATCGCCTCTGGCAAAGAATTTATAGTAACATCAGCCTTCAAATCGTATTGACACGTTCCCGATAATTGGCTCATTTTAACATTATAATTTCCCGTTTTTTGAGTTTGGATAAAAACATTCCTGACGGTTATGGTATCAGTAATATTTCTCGTCCAGAGATACAAATAATCCCCTGCATTAAACGTTCCTCCATTTACTTGTTGCACCTGTAATGAAATTCCAGTTGGTGTTTCACAGGTCACAACACTATCTGGCGAAACTTTAAATTTTGCTCCAGGTTTCACAGACACGAGTGTTTTTTCAGAAATCGAAGAGCCACTACAACCTTGTTTATAACTAACTACAACGGTGTATTTTCCTGCTTCTTTAACTTTTAATTTATAACTTTCAGCATTTAAGATATTATTATCATCTTTTTGCCATTGGTATTGAAAATCAAGGTTATTTTTAGTAGTTAATTCTACAAAACCATACTCACAGATATCAATTGTAGCTACATGAATAGGAGCAGCAATGGGATTTGACGTATCTTTGAAAACAACTGGTTTTTCTGGAGGAGCATTACAATCAATAACCTTCAATTGAATATCACGGCGTACTCTTCCGATAACTACACCATTACGTAATTCCTCCACTTCAACTGAAAAAACATAAAGTCCTAATTGGTCAGATTTGACAGATATCGAACCATTCGCATCAATACTCATCGCAGGGTTACTTGGAATGGCAGTATTAGCACCGAAACCACTCGTCCAATTGATAAGCGGATAATTAGAAGAACCCCGTGGACTTGGCGTAGGATCGCTTGGACCACTAAATCCATTATAAGGCGTAACAAAGGAATAACGTAATTGGTCACCATCGGCATCGGTTGCTCCGTTGTCGAATTTAAAAGGCTGTCCTCTGCAAATATATTCACCATTTGGGGCTACAAATTTTGGAGAAGAATTTTTGAACTCGACCCCATTTTTCAATAAGGGGGGAAATTCAAGATAAAATAACATGCCAGCGTTTAGAGAATTGGTAATATTATCCGCCACATTCCGACAACACCTATCCCATACAACGTAATAGCCCAATGGGTCGTTATAGAGTGCAGGGTCAAGATACAGATTTTCAGTAAATGAAATAATAGCAATATTTAATCCTTGAGTGGTAGCACATTTTTCGTTGGTGTAAATCAAGGGTGTACCCTCTAATTGGAAAGTTAATAAACTCATAGATTTCATCAATTTATCATCACTCTTTCGATAAATAGCAACTTTCAAGTTATTATCCGCTTGTGAAATGGCTCTGCGAGCCTTATCAAAAAACAAATTTAACTTCAATTCGAAATAGCCGTTAGTACCTGTATTATTCAATTCAAAATTACCTCCCAAAATATGGTTGGCACGAAGTGACACACTGGAAAGAATCAATGTAAAAAATAATACAAAGCGGTAAACTTTACACATAATTTTTAGATTAAAATTAGCTATATTACAGTCAAATTAACGTTAAAATTAAGGTTTATATTTTATGAAAAATACAAATTCTTATAATATTCAAATTATTGATTAACAATTAGTTACGAGTGGCAATTATGGACAATAAGAATTGATTTGATGATTTTGTCTGTGATTATTTACAGAATTATTAAGTAGTAAGGCTGGATGAGAGAAATACTAATTTACATAAAAAGTGGTATTTTCACAAAATTGTTTAGAAATTAACTTATGCAACCTAATTTTTTTGATACACGAATAGAATATCTTAAAGGCGTTGGCACGTCAAGGGCTTTATTATTGAATACTGAATTACAGATTTTTAATTACGGTGATTTAATTCAATATTACCCTTTTCGGTATGAAGACCGCACAAAATTTCATCAAGTTGCCGACTTGTATGACGGCATGGATTCTGCCCAAATAAAAGGACGTTTACGGTTCGTAGAAAAAATAGGGGAGGGGCATAAAGCTCGTTTGACGGGACAATTTTCAGACGCTTCTGGAACCATGGAACTTACATGGTTTCAAGGGGTTACGTTCTTAGAAAAGAGTCTTAGAGCAGGAGCAGAGTACGTAATTTACGGTAAGCCAGCTTTTTTCAATGGTCGTCCGCAAATGCAACATCCAGAGATGGAATTGCTTAATCCTGATAATGAAAAAGGAGGACATTTTCAGCCCGTTTATAGCTTAACTGAAAAACTTCGTAAACGTTATGTAGACTCGAAAGTAATTGCCAATATGCAACGCAATCTACTCGAACAAGCCTACACGCACATACGAGAAACACTACCCGAAAATCTTATACAAAAATTTAGATTGGTTACTAAACGAGATGCTGTTTATAATATTCATCTCCCACAATCGGAGGCATGGTTACATCAAGCAAAACGCCGTTTGAAGTTTGAGGAGTTATTTTATAATCAATTAAGACTGATAAAACAGAAACTTTTACGAAGAGTTGATTACAGTGGACAAGTATTTAATAGTGCCGTTTTAGTAACGGATTTCTATAAAAATCACCTCCCTTTTGAACTTACAAATGCCCAAAAGAAAGTAATTCGTGAGATTTTTGAGGATATGAAATCGGGTAAGCAAATGAACCGATTGTTGCAGGGAGATGTGGGTTCTGGCAAAACGATTGTGGCATTTATTTGTATGCTTTTGGCGATTGACAACAAAGCCCAAGCCTGCATCATGGCACCCACCGAAATTTTAGCTCAACAACATTATGATGGACTAAAAATTTATGCTGATTTATTGGGAATTACCATCCAAAAATTAACGGGTTCGGTTCGTAAAAAACAGCGAGAAGTCATCCACGAAGGGCTTAGAAATGGAGCCTTGAAGATAATCGTAGGAACGCATGCTTTGTTGGAAGATACCGTTCAATTCCAAAATTTAGGATTAGCTGTTATTGATGAACAGCACCGTTTTGGGGTGGCTCAACGGGCGAAATTATGGGAGAAAAACAAATATATTCATCCACACATTTTGGTAATGACCGCTACGCCCATTCCCAGAACGTTAGCAATGACCCTCTATGGCGATTTAGATATTTCCATTATCAATGAATTACCAAAAGGAAGAAAACCTATTAAAACAGTTCATCGTTATGACTCTCACCGACTGAATGTTTTTGGTTTTATGCGAGATGAAATTAATAAAGGATTACAAATTTATGTGGTATATCCATTGATTGAAGAATCTGAAAAATTAGATTATAAATTCCTTACTGATGGCTTTGAAAGTATGGCAAGGGCATTTCCTGAGTTTCAGATTGGGGTTGTTCACGGAAAAATGAAAGCTGCCGATAAGGATTTTGAGATGCAACGTTTCATTAAAAAAGAAACACAAATTTTGGTGGCAACCACGGTAATTGAAGTAGGCGTAAACGTTCCGAATGCCTCTGTAATGGTGATTGAAAGTGCGGAGCGTTTTGGACTTTCCCAACTTCATCAGTTGCGTGGACGGGTTGGGCGTGGGGCAGACCAAAGTTATTGTATTTTGATGACAGACGTAAAATTATCCAAAGACACAAGAGTCAGAATTGATACGATGGTCAGAACAACGGATGGTTTTGAGATTGCCGATGTCGATTTACAACTTCGTGGACCAGGAGATTTGTCGGGAACGCAACAAAGCGGTGTGATTGATTTATTGATTGCCGATTTGGCAAAAGATGGAGAAATTTTGAAAGTCGCAAGAGAGTGTGCTACCGAAATTTTGGAAGAAGATGGTAGTTTAGAATTGCCTAAAAATCTGATGATTAAGGAACAAGTAGATAGAAAAAAAGCTAATGAGAGTAACTGGGCGAGGATTAGTTAAATAATATTCACTAATCTCATTTAAATTCACAAAATATTAATCCTAATAATGGTTTCATTTCCAAACGCTAAAATAAATATTGGTCTTCA
>JACMRQ010000081.1 GCA_014376355.1 Arcicella sp.
GGCTTAAAAGTTATTTTATCTGATCCATTGGGTCTGAAAATATCTTGATTCCCAATAATTTTACGTCCTGATATTTCATTACGATTACCTTTTTGTCTCTTGTCATTTATCAAGGCTTCGGCGTAAGTAAACTGAATCGAAGAGCCTTTTCCCCCGCTCACGGTCATTTCTGGATAAGCAAGGGTTTCAAAAGTTTGGTCGAGTAAAATGGTTGTTTTTGTATTGGCAGGAATTGTTAAACTCCCAGTTCCTTTCAGCCATTTATCGTTTACATCTTCACCTTTTAAGTTCGTAAAACGACGAATTTCTCTGATAGGCTGATAAATTTCTTCCATTTGTGGTATTGTTCTCGGTACTAAATACCAACCCGCCCCCGAACTCGTACCCGTTGGGTATCCAGGTTCGAGGCTTTGAGGTTTATCCCACAAATTATCATCAAAATCCGTTTTCTCCCAATTATAAGGATATTTTGAAGCGTCAATTTCTTCTCCACACCCGACAACTATATAAGTTTGAAGTTTTGCTCCATCAACTTTTAAGACTTTATAAGCCTTATTTTCTATTACTTTCCAAGAATTATTGGTGTTAACGATTTCTTCCGAAGGTGTATTTCCTTGTAAAATAAAACCCGTTTTATTGCTTATTTGAGCAACAGGCATATATATTCCAAAATTCCAAACAACAGCCGCAATTGTGTTTTTACCTTGTTGTAGATATGAGGAAATATCAAAAGTCTCAAAATTCCAGTGCATCAAATCGCTGCGGGCAGGACCTGCACCAATAAAATTGCCATTCACAAAAATACGATACCGATTATCCCCCGATACGTTGATAATAAATTGATTAGGCTTTTGGGTAAGGTCAAAATTCTTTCTAAAATGGTAAACACCAAAATCTTTTAAATTGACATTTTGAGGGGCAATCCATTCAGCTTTCCATCGGTAGTTAATAATGTTTTCGTTAGGCTGTTGGGCAAAAATTTTTGAAAAAAACTGTAATAATAATAAGAAAAATAGAAGTAAAGACTTTTTCATAAATATTTGAGGTTGGTATTTTAGTGTTTGAATGAGAAATGCATTTCTAATTTGGAAGATATTTAAAATTATAAATATCTAAAAATGAGCAAGTTATGGAATAAATTATAAGCTCTTTACGAAATCCCACTGTTTGAGCGTAGCGAGTTTGGGATTTCTTGATTTTCTTTTGTTACTTTTCTTGTATCTGACTGGCACGCATAGTGAAGAAAAGTAACAAAAGCGAAAGTAAATATTGCTATTCCGATACAAACCAAATAATTTTTTTTTAACATCTTTTGAAATACGTCAAGAAATTTCCTAGAGTTTTAAACCCCTATTATTATTATTATCGTGGGTTTTGTATTTATCAAAGAAATGATTATGGAAAATAACGTAAAAGATTTTTCATAAAACCAACAAACCATATTCGCTTAATGTATTAACAGGTTTATTATACCAAAATAGCTCAAAATCTTTTAATCCAGCGTTTTCATAGTGATTTTTAACTTCTTGAAAAGTATATATTTTCTTATTTTTAGGAGAAATTAATCCTAAAATTTCTGCTAACCAATCACCTTGATTTTTGTTGGCTTTAATGGAAAAAGTCTCTTTTTTGCCGTGAAAATTTAGTGTAACGATGTCCCCTTTTTTAGAACTTGAATAAACTACCAAAGGTTTATTTCCCAACCAAACTACTTTTGAAGATGGACGTAACACAAAATCATCTTCTTCTGCAACTGCTATTTCAATATAATTCTTTGATACTTTGGTTCTTGGAATTTTAAATTCAAACCATTCTTGGAGCGGTAAATCAAAGCCAATTCCTTGCATGAAGTTAAAGAGTGATTTCTTCAAACCATAACTAAAAGTGTCGTGGTTGGTGCCTTTTGGATCGTTATGAACCAAGTCATTATTAGCAAAGCTTCCAATGATTGGATTCTCAATTTTCACCCCAAATTGCTCAGGATACATTCCCACGGGACTATGTGCGGTCATGGCGAATTGATGCCAAAAACCCGATTGTAAGATACCCAATTCAAACATTTGTCTTACCATTTCGAGCGAATCAATGGTTTCTTGGGCGGTTTGTGTAGGAAATCCGTACATCAAATAAGCATGAACCATAATACCCGCTTCCGTGAAATTACGAGTAACTTGAGCAACTTGCGAAACGGTTACGCCCTTCTGAATCAACTCCAAAAGGCGGTCAGAAGCCACTTCCAAACCTCCCGAAACGGCAATGCAACCTGAGGCTTTGAGTAACTGACACAAATCGTGGCTAAAACTTTTCTCGAAACGAATATTTGTCCACCAAGATACCGCAAGTTTGCGTCTCAAAATCTCCAAAGCCAAGGCACGCATGAGGGCAGGCGGTGCGGCTTCGTCCACAAAATGAAAGCCATTCTGACCCGTTTGGGCAATCATTTCTTCCATTCTATCGCAGAGTAAATTAGCGGCTACGGGTTCGTAGATTTTAATATAATCTAAGGAAATATCGCAGAATGTACATTTTCCCCAATAACAGCCATGAGCCATTGTGAGTTTATTCCAACGTCCATCGCTCCACATTCGGTGCATGGGATTCACGATTTCGATGACAGAAATGTATTTGTCTAATAATAAATCTGAATAATCTGGCGTACCAACTTCGGACTGTTTGTAGTCGGGCGTTTTGCTGTTATTAATGTATTTTACTGTTTGATTTTGTAAGATGAAAGTTCTTTTCAGTTGTTCCAGTGGACGTTTTTCTTCAAGATATTCCATCAAATTATCTAAAGGAGCTTCGCCATCATCTAAAGTTATAAAATCAAAAAACTCAAAAACTCTGGTATCAGAAAGCGAGCGTAACTCGGTATTCGGAAAACCGCCACCCATCGCAATTTTTGTTTTAGGATAATGTTTCTTCATCCATTGTCCGATACGAAAAGCACTGTATAAATTCCCAGGAAAAGGTACAGAAATAGCGACTAATTTGGGTTGAACTATTGCCATTTTTTCGGCTAAAATTTTGATAAGAATTTTATCGACATAGGTATATTCCTGTTGCAATATTCCGTATAATTCATCAAAACTATTGGCAGAACGCCCCAAACGTTCCGCATACCGACTAAATCCGAAATGTGGATCCACACATTCCATGATTAAATCTGAAAGGTCTTCTAAATATAAAGTCGCTAAATGTTTGGCTTTATCTTGCGTTCCCATGGAGCCAAAAGCCCAATCTAAATCCTCTTCTAATTGCGCAAAACGAGAACCTTCAGGCAAGAAACTCTCCTGACAAATTACGTGCGAAAGCGTTGGATTTTTACCCTGCAAAAATGAGATTACGGCATCAATAGTTTGGATATAATCGTCTTGTAAGGCAATGATTCTCTGGGCATTCTCCGATAAATTTATCAGCGAAATCGAAGCAAAAAGTTCTTCCAAACCACTTTTAGAAAATAAAGCTAAAATGACTTCAATCCCCAAATCAGCGTGAAAACAGGAAATATTTTTAGTATTGAGAAATCCCTTTATGTACGCCGTTGCAGGATAGGGCGTATTAAGTTGGGTAAACGGAGGAGTTATGGCGAAGACGGTCTTTTGCATATTGGTGCAAAGGTACGGAAATGTTTTATTCAATGGGTTTAGGGATTTTAGTTAGTGCATAGAGTAAAATGATTTATGGTGTAAAATAATTAATAGATTTATTTGACGAAATTCAGATTTGCTATGCCCTTAATGATAGGAAAGGATATTTTTTTTTAAAATTAACAAAATAAAATCACTATTTTTACTAATGATTGAATACACACCCCTAAACCGTCTTTCTCATGAAAAAGTGGTTTTTTCTTTTGATTATTCTTTTCGGTTTTGGTAAAATTTATGCCAATGCCATCTTTATTCCTATGGACGAAAGACAGTCCAATCACCTCAAAGCCTACGGGATCGCTTATTGGATATTGAAAGCCGACCGAGAGGTAAATTGGTTAGTCAATTATCAAGGTGGCAGTTTTTTAATGGAATATACTGCCGTTTTGGAAAATGAATGTCGGGTACGAGGCGTTACGTATGAGATAATTTCTAACGCTGATGAGGCGGAAATACTCAAAACGATTGCCAATCCTAATGCTAATATGGATGCCGTCAAATTGGTAAAAACGGCAAAAATTGCGGTGTATTCTCCCGTCAAAATTAGTGCTGCAAGTTTTGAAGATACCGATGCTGTATTGTTGGTACTCAAATATGCCGAAATTCCTTTTGATATTGTCTATGATGAACAAATCATGCGGGGAGATTTGGTTAAATATGATTGGTTACACCTCCATCACGAAGATTTTACGGGACAATTTGGGAAAGATTTACAGAAAATGTCGGCACAAGACATGAAGGCACAAGAAGACCTTGCTAAGAAATTGGGATTCAAAAAAAACTCGCAACTAAAGTTGGAAGTTGCCAAAGCCATCAAAGCCTTTTGTGCAGGTGGAGGTTATTTATTTGCTATGTGTTCGGGGGCAGAAACTATTGATGTTGCTCTTGCTGCCGAAGGAATTGACATCGTTTCGAGTAAATTTGACGATGATGGAATCGACCCCGATGCTCAATCCAAATTAGATTTTAGTAAAACCTTAGCTTTTGACAACTTTATTCTTTCTTTAGAAGAAGAGTCGGGTATGAGACGTGGAAGGTCTTTTTCAAATATCAATTCATCCGCTAACGGACAAGGTTGGGGTGGTTGGGGAGAGGATGAAGTTGATTCTTATTTCAATTTATTTAGTTTCTCCGCCAAATGGGACATTATTCCTGCCTTACTAACCCAAAATCACGAGTCTCAAATTCGGGAATTTATGGGACAAACCACCGCTTTTAATAAGAAAACGGTCAAATCAAATGTATTGGTTTTAGGAAGTAGCAAAACTTCCGACCGCTATATTTATGGCGAAATCGGCAAAGGACAATTTGCTTTTTATGGCGGTCACGACCCCGAAGGCAGAAAGGGTTTTCATCGCACTCCGACCGATTTAAATATTCATCCACATTCGCCAGGGTATCGACTTATTCTCAACAATGTCTTATTTCCATCGGCTCGTAAGAAGAAACGGAAGACTTGAAAATTGTTCAATAAAGGTTTTGCCTAAAGCCAAAATTTGCCTCAATATTTTGATTTTATCCTGTTAACAATAGGTAGGAAAGGTTTTAGCAACATAATTTTCGTAGCTTTGCAGAAAAATGTCCAATGACTAATCAAGAAAGAATTGCCCAATTAAAAGCGTATAAACTCAAAGAAAAATTTTTAATTGACGATATAGAAGAGTACGAAACTGTTCCTCCACCAACAGAATCAGTCGTCAGAATGCGAAAAGAAGTAGATCGATTTACGGACTTTTTGATTAAGCGATTGGTTAAAAATGTAGATAATATTCAAGAACAAACGCAACAGTTTTTTAAGGATTGGGATAATGAGGAATTTACGGAAGATGAAACTGAATTTATCGTGGAAGTTGAATATGAAGCCATGCGGATTGCAGGAGTAAAAGCGGACAATTTATTAATTTAAGAAGAGCAAAAAATATAAATTATCGTAAGGGCGGAAGTTTTTTTAATTCAAATTTCAATATTTGCATTATTTTACCCTTGCGATTACATCTTTTCTCGGAATTACCAATCTTTTCAAAATTCTCTCTTTTCCTTCCTTCACTTCCATTGTTTTACGGTGTCCCCAAATGCGGTCTTTGGCTAATTTTGTGTTTTCTTCAAGATTGATAATTGGATAAGGATAACCCAACCCACCTAATCTAAAATTGTATAATTCTTGCTCCATCAAGGTCATTTTCCAAGGTTCGTGAATGAACATTTCTGGACAATCTCTTAATTCTGGAATCCATTGTTTAATAAAAATTCCTTGCGGGTCGTGTTCCTGCGATTGCTTTACGGGATTATATATGCGAACGGTATTGATGCCCGTTACACCCGCTTGCATTTGAAATTGAGGGTAATGAATTCCAGGTTCAAAATCCAAGAAAAGTTGGGCTAAATGAATGGCTCCGTCTTTCCAATGGTGCATTAATTGATGGGTTAAAAACGATACCATCATTGCCCGCATTCGGAAGTTCATGTAACCCGTTGATTGCAAGCATCTCATGCACGCATCCACAAGTGGATAACCCGTTTTTCCTTCCTTCCAAGCCTCTAAATGTGCTTGATTATCAGAGAGTTGCATAGTGTCATAACCCCGATTTACGTTTTCAAATTCCATTGATTCTTCGTTCTCGAATTTTTGAATAAAATGACAATGCC
Source organism: Arcicella sp. (assembly GCA_014376355.1). Lineage (GTDB taxonomy): Bacteria > Bacteroidota > Bacteroidia > Cytophagales > Spirosomataceae > Arcicella. The sequence continues at coordinate 6,294 of JACMRQ010000081.1, forward strand.
AGCGTAATCTCGACCCAAAATTAACCAAAGGACGTTTAAATGAAGGATTCTTTTTTGCTGCTTCCAAAGACGTTTGATATACTTGACGGATGGATAAATTCCCCCAAGCAATGTAGGGCGATAATCGACTACATCCCTTACGACTTTCAAGTGGTTTTGAAATATATTTTGAATAGTTTATGGCTCTATCTACCATAAAACTTTTCATGTATTTGTAGGCTAAAATTTCTCCACCTTTTTGGAATAAAGAGATATTGTCAGATTTCTCGAAAGGTAAACTCGTAATCATATTCTTGTTTTGGAATATGGTTAAATTTTCATCGGTGATTACCAAATTTTGCAACAACTCAAGGGATACATTCACAATTGATTTTGACATAAAAACGTGCCAATCTTTGACCCAATCTATCCGATTTGGCTTACCTCTCACAACTCCATTGGTCTGGTATTCGGGGCATTGGATGTCATTATTTTTTACATATTGAGATAAAATTTTATCACGGTCGTAGGTTACTTTAATTCCTGTTTCTTCGTGTGAAAAGATTTTATTGATACCAAGTTGTTGATGAATTTGAGGAATAATATCAATCATTTCTCCGTAGAGGATGGTGAATTGAGGTGGTTTTTCCACCGGACAAAGTTCTATTAATTGCTTATTCATATCAGCTAAAGATTCATGAACAAATCGCCAATGACGGGCGGAATAGTGAGGGTCATTCCAAACAGTAGGTTCAAAAACGTAAAGCAACATCACCGTTAAGCCTGCTGCGAGGGCATCGTGAAGTGGAGCGTGGTCACGCAGGCGTAAATCACGTTTGAACCAGACAATATTTATTGAATTTTCTTTCAAACTTTTGATATATCTAAGAGATTTATGTAAACAATAACCTATCTTAACTCAGATTGTTTGTAAGGATTATGGTAAAAAATTAGACCATTGATAACACAGATAAGAAAAGTTAACACAGATAAAATTTAAAATCCGTGTAATTCTGTTAAATCTGTATAATCAATGGTCTAATTTCTATTAATAATTACGGTTTATTTCGTACCGTATTTTTCCGAATATTTACGATACAACCGTTTCTGTTTATCGTCTAAATCTACTTTACGACCTTGAATAAAAGCGTGTTCAACTTTGGCAGTTCTCATATCCAAAACATCGCCCACTGAAACAATTAAAGTAGCGTGTTTTCCAACTTCTAAAGTACCAACCATTTTGTCAATTCCTAATATTTTGGCATTGTTAATGGTTATCAATTTCAAAGCGTCCTCTTTGTCCATGCCGTGTCCTGCAACCGTGCCAGCTAAGAAAGGTAAATTACGAGTTCTCCAATTTAAACCGATGTAACCCAAACCTACTAAAATACCTTTTTGAGCCAATAAATAGGGTAATTTGTAAGAAATATCCGTATCATCATCGGCAGAATTTGGCAAACGATGCGTAGCACTTACAATTACTGGAATGTTATTTTCCTTCAAAAAATCAGCAGCTAATAACGACTCCTCCGCCCCAATAATTACGATTTTCTTTACCCCTTTCGACTTTGCAAATTGAACTGCTTCAATAATTTCTTTTCCATAATCAGCGTTGATATAAAGGTTTTTTGTACCATCAAAAAGTCCTTTCATTGCTTCCATTTTTACATTCGTAATAGTTGGTTTTGACTTAGAATAAGCAATGGCATCGTTGAAAGTTTTATCAATTTCACGGAGCATTTCATCTCTTTTATCATTCTTTTTAGTACTTACTGTGAAAGTAGAAAAATCTACATCACGCTTGAAATATCCTACCCAATTGATATGAATGCCATCGTCTTTTTTTAGTGCCGCATCTTCCCAATTCCAACCATCCAATTGCATAATTGACGACATTCCCGCTACAATTTCACCCTGTGGCGTTGCTTGCGTAATCAAAATCCCATTACTTCTAACGGTCGGAATTAACTCAGAATCAGTATTATAGGCAACCAAAGCCCTCACGTGAGGATTAATTCCACCAATTTCTGCCATGTCATTGGTTGAGCGAACAGCATCAATTTCAGTTAAACCTAATTCATTTGATGGTGAAATTAAGCCTGGATATATACTTTTTCCAGCTACGTCAATCGTTTCTGTATTTGCTTTGTCGTAAGTCGTTCCAGCACCACCAACGGCTGTAATTATTCCTTTACTAAAAACGATTACACCATTTTGAATCACTTGTCCCGTAGCAGTATGAATCGTTGCACCTGTCAGAGCAATTGCCTTCATTTGGGGACTTCCTGCGGCTTGGTTTTGGGCAAAAATTGTATTCGTAAGTAGTTGGAATACAAGGATATATATATATATTATGTTTTTCATTTTTTTATTGGATAGTTTGTAGGGGCGAATAGCATTCGCCCATTTTCCTAATTCATAGGGCGAATGCTATTCGCCCCTACCTTTATGCTACAATTAATCGTTATGAACTGAATGAGTTTCTTCCGAAAAAATATCACCTTCTGAATTACAGTGCATTTGTTTTGGCTTTTTCATATCTGGCTTTGCCGTTGGATTTCCACTTGCTTTCGAAGCTAACATTTTCTGAACCAAACGATTACGTTCAGAAGCAATCGTTGTTCTCAATATTTTATCCTTCTCTAAATCAAAATAAACCGCACCATCAATAATCACTTTTTCGGGTTTTGCGTAAACAGATAGCGGGTTGTTATTCCAAAGCACAACATCAGCATCTTTACCCACTTTGATACTTCCTAAACGATTATCTAAGTGCATCATTTTAGCAGGATTTAACGTTACCATTTTCCATGCTTCCTCTTCCGTCATTCCACCGTACATAACAGTTTTGGCGGCTTCTTGATTTAAGCGGCGAGCCATTTCTGCATCGTCTGAGTTGATGGCGGTATTCACACCCACCTTCGTCATTAAAGCCGCATTGAATGGAATTGCCTCTTTTACCTCCATTTTATAAGCCCACCAATCCGAGAACGTTGAAGCATTGGCTCCATGTGCTTTCATTTTATCAGCTACTTTATAACCTTCTAAAATATGCGTAAAAGTATTAACCTTAAAACCTAAAGAATCAGCTACTTTCAACAACATATTAATTTCTGATTGAACGTAAGAGTGACAAGTAATAAAGCGTTTTTTATTCAAAATTTCTACCAAAGCATCTAATTCTAAATCACGTTTTACGGGTAATCCACCAACGTTTTTCATAGATTTCTCGTATTCTTTCGCCCTCAAAAACGCATCCATCATAATTTGCTCAACGCCCATGCGGGTTTGTGGAAAACGCACTCTGGCACGGTCGCCCCAATTAGCTTGTTTCACGTTTTCGCCCAAAGCGAATTTGATAAAACCGTCCATATTTGGAATTCTCAAAGCATCGGGTGCCTCACCCCATTTCAATTTAATGATGGCGGATTGTCCACCAATACAGTTTGCCGAACCATGCAATAATTGTGAAGAAGTAACTCCACCCGCTAACTGGCGGTAAATATTCACATCTTCCGAATTAATTACATCCTCCATTCTAACCTCTGCTGTTACTGATTGCGTACCTTCGTTTACTGCTAATAAAGCAATATGTGAATGTTCATCAAAAATACCGTTAGTTAAATGTTTACCCGTTCCATCAATTACTCTTGCTCCAGTTGATGAAAGATTTTTACCAAATTGGGCAATTTTCCCATTTTGAATGAGTACGTCAGCATTTTGAACTACTCCCGTTGCTTCGTTCGTCCAAACAGTGGCATTTTTTACTAAAATTGTTTCTGCCTGTGGTTTGGTTTCGCTCCCGTACCCATTGAAAGGATAAACCAATTTACCCATTTCAATTTTTGCTTTTTTTGCAGTATCAAGTTTGGCGGTTGTTTCTTTCATAGCTTCCTTTAAATTTGCTACGAATGAAACAGGTTTTCCATTTACGTCAATTCCTTGTCCCACAATATTTTTACCGTCATAATAAGCGGCAATTCTTGAATCACCTTTATCTTTCTTGGTATCTAATTTATACAGAATAGTGAGCATATCACCCGTGCGAGTAACTTTTGGCGTAATTTTTATAGAATCCGTTACTACGATTTGATAATCAGGCTTATCGGCTTTTCCAGTTACATTCAATTTCAATTTTGAATTTTCATTTATCGTCAAATCATAAGTTCCA
>JACMRQ010000082.1 GCA_014376355.1 Arcicella sp.
CTTCGGAAGAAGTAACCTTCCCTGAAATAGTTCTGTCTTGTGCGAAACTCTGGAAGACCAGTACACAGACAAACACAAAACTGATTAGTAGTTTTTTGTTCATTTGTTGAAATTTTAGTTATTGATGATAATATTCGCATTAAATATTATGATAAAAATAAGAAATAATTAATTAATCTACAAATGTTTTAGTTGTATCAACATTGATTTACCTATCTGTGTCGATTCATTCATTAAACTAATTTTGTTTATTTGATCTCCTTATAACTACTTTTTCTTCAAATCTTTTGTCGAAATCTCACGATACTGGGTAATTGATTCTTCACAATTTGATAACGTTGGGGTTAATTTCTCCTAAAATTTAGAAGGTAATTTTGTAAAATTATTCAACTAAATTATTTTCATAATGCAAACATTTTCTCTCAATTTATGGAAGCAAAACATTTCTAAAAGTGTTTCTCTTTTATTATTAGCTTTGTTTCTTAGTGCTCAATCTTTCGCACAAAGCACTGATGCTACCATCGCTGGCAAGATTTTAGACGAAAAAGGCGAGGCAATTCCAGGAGCATCTATCAGAATCAAAAATGAATCTACGGGCTTTCAAACAGGTGCAGTTTCTAATGTGAAAGGCGAGTATCAGTTTCAACAATTGCCTCTTGGCAAACCCTATTCGATATCAATTTCATTCGTCGGTTATCAAACTAAAATCTTCACGGATTATGGATTAAATCAAGGAGATAAACTGAAAATTGATGCTAAATTATCAGTTGCTACTACTCAATTATCTGAAGTTGTGGTAAGTGCTAATTCCTTTGTCAATAAAGAAACAGAACGTGCAGGAGCGGCAATTGCGGTTACTTCCTTGCAGATGAAACAGTTACCAATTGAAGGCAGAAATTTTGCAGCTTTAACGGCTTTATCGCCACTTCAAGGCAAAAGTGGCAGTTTTAGTGGTCAAAGACAATCATCAACCAACGTAACCATGGACGGTGTGAATGCTCGTAATATGTACACTACGGGAACAGTTGGCAATGGACCGTATTCTATCTCGCAGGAAGCAATTAGAGAATTCCAGGTTTCGACAAACAATTATGACGTAACCCAAGGTCGTCAAGGAGGAGGTTCGGTAAATGCAGTAACTAAGAACGGAACAAACACCACGGAAGGGTCAGCATTCTTTTACCAACGAGCAAGCCAAGCATCGCTTTTTGGTAATAAACTGTTTCCTTTAAATAGTGAATTTAATGCCAATGGAACGCCAAGAACAACAAATATTGACCAAAAGCAGTACGGTTTTTCTTTGGGTGGAGCTTTAATAAAAGATAAGTTGCACTATTTTGTTGCTTTCGATCGTCAAAATGAAACGATTCCTTTCCAAATTGCCCCTGTTTTTAATGCCTTGCAGGAACAGAATTTTGGGATAACAAAAGTAAATTTAGATCAAGTAATTGCCACCGCACAAGAAAAATATGGTATGAAAAATACTCCACAATACGGAGACTTTTCGAGAGAAACTGTCGCAAACGCCATTTTTGCTCGTATTGATTGGCAGATAAATGAAAAGAATAAATTAACTTTCCGCAATAACCTAACTACTTGGGATAGTCCACAGTCGGTTAATGATAATTCCAATGTAAGTTTATTAGAAAGCTGGACGGGTTTTAAATCAATCGAAAACAGTTCATTACTTTCTTTACGTTCTGATTTAACACCTAATTTAACCAATGAATTAAAGTTTCAGTTTCAGACGGTTTCACGTGATTACGTTGTGAATTCTGATTTGCCGTCGGCAAACATTCCAAGGGCAATTATTACGGTTCAATCGGTGATTCCAACGGCTACAAATCCAAATGCCACCCAAACCAGAACGGTGCAATTCGGAGGACAAAGATTTGGTACTGAATACTCCAAAGACATGACTTTTCAATTAGCAAACACAAGTTATTTGAGAAAAGGAAATTTTAATTTTAAATTTGGAACGGATAATATGCTCACGTTCTTGGACTCAAGAATTGTGAACGAAATGAATGGACGTTTTTTCTTTAATAGCTTGCAAGATTTTATGGATAAAAAACCAAGTCGCTACGCTCGTGAAGTGCCTTTGGGAAATCCTGCCGTTCAACAATCTTTGCTTGATTTAGCACTGTTTGCTCAAGTAAATTTTGAGCCTGCAAAGAACGTTACTGCCATGTTAGGCTTACGTTATGATGCTACAATTTTCTTTAAACAAGGTGATCCCAATCCTGTGGCGGAGAGAGTACTATCGATAAAAACCAATAATACGCTCGCTGACTACAATAATATTCAACCAAGACTTCAATTGACTTGGGATGTTCAGGGTCGTCAAAGAGACATCGTCAAATTTGGCGGCGGAGTATTTTCAGCTCAACCCGTTTCCTATTTGCAGTTAAATAATATCCAAAATAGTGGATCAATGGTTGGTTCAATTGACGTATCGGGAGCAAATGTGCCAAATCCAGATTTTGTTTCTTATCGCAACGATCCGTCAACTGCACCAGGAATTCCAAAAGGAGCGAGTTATGTTTCAACGATTAATGCGGTAAGTAATAATTTCCACGTTCCTTCGATTTATAAACTAAACTTCTCGTATAACCGTTTCTTCAGTGCAAGATTCAGAGCTGGGATAAATTTATTATGGTCAAAAACGGTTAATAATTATGTGTATTACGATAGAAATATTGTGGATGAGCCTTATTTTAGATTAAGTAACGAAGCCAATCGTGGTGTGTATGTACCCGCCAATACTATCCCAGCAAATGGTTCAACCGACTGGACAAAAGGAAGAAAATCAACTGAATTAGGACGTGTTTTAACCTTAGAATCAACTGGACAATTAGACCAAATGGCCGTTGTAATTGATGCCAGTATGAAAATTGGTAGAGACGGATACTTTACGATTAGTTATACCAAAAATGATACAAAAGATAACTCTTCTTTCAATTGTTGCGTAGCAAACACCTCAACTTTTCGCCCCGTAGTAGATGACCCAAGAGATCAAACGGTTTCTTATTCTGATGATCAATTCTCGGATAAACTAGTTGCTTCAGCCGCTACTCCAACATTTAAAGGCTTTCAATTAGGAGCAATTTTTAATGGAGTTGGTGGAACTCGTTACTCATTTTTAGTAGGGGGAAATAAAAGTATCAACGGTGATTTTGTGTTAACTAATGATTTGGCTTACGTTTTTGATCCAAATGGTGCAAATGTTCCCGAAGCCGTTAAAAAAGGAATTCAAGGTTTATTAGATAATGCAGATGTTACAGAAAGTGTAAAAAATTATATTCGTGATAATATTGGCAAAGTTGCGCAACGCAATGGTGGTGTTAATCCATTTTATTACACGATTGATTTACGTTTAACGAAGGAATTTAAAGTTTCGAAAAAACATAATTTTGCCCTTTCTGCCGACTGTTTTAATTTCATGAATTTATTAAATAAGGATAATGGAATTAGTTATAATCACGGGAATGTAAACTTGACTTCAATGGTTGGGTTTGACCAAGCGACTAAAAATTATACGTACAACGTTGAAACAGGTGCTGGAAGAAAATTATCAACTGCTGGCGGAACTCCGTGGAGAATCCAGTTAGGTCTGAGATATTCATTTTAACAAAACCTCCTTAAATTAAATGCCAAAAACGGTTGCTTGTGTAATCGTTTTTGGCATTTATGTGATACAATTATTAAATACTTTGAACAAGTCAAATCTAATTTGTCGTACATTTGATTAGTAAATTAAGATACCAAATAACAAAAATCATCCAAATTAATGAAAAACTTAATTATATTAATTTCCATTTTATCTTTTTGTTTTGCCTGTAATCAAAAACAAGGAATCAATCAAAGTAATGGAGATAAGGCATTGCTTGAAAGTTTGACTGCCAAGCGTGTAACCCTTCCAAACGGTTGGGCTTTAACGCCCGTGGGCAAAAGTTTGAATCTTAACGATTTACCTCTGAATCTTGTCGTTTCGCCCTCACAAAAATTATTGGCAGTGACCAACAATGGACAAAGTACCCAAAGTATTATGTTGATTGATGCTGTTTCAGATACGATTTTAGACGAAATTTCTATCAAAAAATCGTGGGTAGGATTGGCTTTTAGTGAAGATGAAAAATACATTTACGCATCGGGCGGAAACGATAATGTGGTTGTAATTTATAAAATCGAGAACCAAAAATTGATTCAAGATGGCGAGATTAAATTGGGCGAAGCGTATCCAACTGGAAAAATTTCACCCGCTGGTTTGTGCGTAGATTCTCAAAATAATCGTTTGTATGTTACGGCAAAAGATTCAAAATCTCTCTTTATTTGCGACTTGAAATCACGCAAAGTAATTAAAGAAGAAAAGCTAAATGCTGAACCTTATACTTGCATGATTGCCCCGCAAAGTAAGGAATTGTACATTACACTTTGGGGAGGTTCCAAAGTAGTAGTTTATGATATGTTGAAGGAAAAAATGACGGCTGAAATTGCTACGAATAGTCATCCAAACGATATGGTTTTTACGAAAGATGGGAAGTATTTGTTTGTGCCCAATGGTAATGATAATACCGTTTCAGTTATTGAAACGGCTTCTCATTCGTTAATTGAGCACATTTCAGCTTCATTATATCCCAATGCTCCCGTGGGTTCAACGCCAAATGGTGTGGCACTTTCGCCCGATGA